>JAUSGG010000090.1 GCA_030649165.1 Armatimonadota bacterium | reverse complement strand
AACAGCAGGGATTACGGACGAGGCGGCGCAAAATGCGCTCGTGAGATAGGACAAACCCACGGATGAGCGCGTTCGCCCGGTCAAAAGAGGCCACTAACCGCGACCCAATGCGCACATCGCTCTCGCAATCGAGGATTTGGGAACTCTTACCCCTCTTGACAAACCCCCACCACCTGATGTATATCTGATTATCACTGATAATCAGTGACCTGCCGCCCTCAGGAGATATCGTGGTTACAAACGGGACAAATGACGCCAGGACCGTAATACATGGGATCACTGATCTTATCCGTTCCCAGGGTCTCACCACAGGTGATCGCCTTCCCTCCATCCGCCAACTCTCGGAAACCTTCCGCGTTGGGCCGAACGTTGTCAGAGACGCTCTCCTGCAGACGCAGACGATGGGACTCGTACGCGTTCATCCCCGCTCCGGCGCTTTCGTGCAATCGGTCGATTTCTCTTCCCTGGTAGACGCGCTCGAAGAGACAGTGGAGACAGCTTTGATGCAGGAGGACAGCAACATGTTCCACCTGATCGAAGCGCGAAGGCTGATTGAGATAGAGCTTGTGGGCAAAGCGTGCGCGCGACGAACACCCGAGGATATGCTTCCGCTGAACATGGCCCTCGAAGCTATGGCGACCAGCCCGGACCGCGTGGCCTTTATCGAGGCCGATGAGAAGCTTCACCTGGGCATAGCGAAGATCGCCGGCAATCCCATCCTTACGAGCATTCTGCGGGCGCTGATCGTCCTTTTGCGGCCCCACAGGATGGGCTTGGCGCCGACGTCCGACAGGCTGCTCCGGACCGAAAGCCGGCACCGGGAGATCTACAGCGCCGTCAGAGACGGCGACGCCATCGCGGCGCGCGCCGCGATGGCCGAGCACTTGACAGAGGACCGCGACCGGGTCCTCGCGCAAATGGAAACTATGCCCTCTTTGCTCGACAACCACGACGGCAACGGAGGCAAGCAAGAATCATGAAACTGGTTACGCGAAAAGCTCTGGCAATTCTCGTCCTGCTCCCGGCGATCTGCGCGATCCCCATCGAATGCCAGGCTGTTGTCACAACCAATGCGTCAAAGGGACTGTACGAGCTTGCAATTTCTTCGACAGGTCCGATCATCAAGACCGAGACCTTCGACCGCGATCCGAACTGGGAAGGCTTCTACAATAGAATGAAACCGGAAGATGCGCGCGAGGTGAAACAGAATTTCGGCTACGCCAGGACCCATTTCGCCGGAAAGATGGCGGGCGAAATGGGAGGCGTCATCTGGCGGTCCATGACCCCGGCCCATTACGGCGACAGGCTAGCGCCGCGCACGTTGAACGATCGCCTGACCGCGACAGGCAGCTTTGCGCTGACCGACAGTTCCGGCGGCGACGGCATATTCTTCGGTTGGTTCAACGCGCGGCAGCAGGGCTTTCGCCCGGTGAATTTCGTCGGGTTCCGCCTCGACGGCCAGAGCGACTATGCGATCGTGCACGTAGATTACACAACCGGCACGTGGAAAGCCGGAGGCCTTAATACCGGCATTCGCATCCGGAGTGACAGATCCCGTCACACGTTCAAACTCATCTATGATCCGGCGGCAAACAGAGGCGGCGGCGCGATCAGTCTGATCATCGACCGCCGTAGACCGGTGACTCTGAAGCTGGACCCCGGGCACAAAGCCGAAGGCGCAGCCTTCAACCGGTTCGGAATGTTCAATGTTCAGGTCTACGGCGGTCCGATGACCGTCTACTTCGATGACCTCAAGTACAACGGCAAAATGGAGACCTTCGCAAAAGACCCGAAGTGGGACGCAAAAGGCAACCATGTATGGTTTGTAGACCAGGACAAGAGGCCGGCCCAGAATTTCGGTTTCAGCCAGACCAGTTTCACGGGAGGCGCGCCGGGCGAAGTCGGGGGAACGTTCTGGCGCTGCCCTATAGACGCCCCGCAGAGTTACTACGCCGACCGCATAGGTCCATTGACCCTGGAGAAGCCTCTCTTCGCGTCGGGCAGTATAGCCTTTACGCGCGCTTCTTCGGACAGTTGCCTGATGTTCGGTTGGTTCAACAGCGAGACGGCCAGGAAGGCGCAGGCGGAGCGAGCCGGGAGCATAGATAACTTCGTCGGCGTGGTTATCGGAGGGCCGAGCAGGGTCGGGCACTATTTCGACCCGACATACGTCACGGCCGGCGGCGATGGCGCGCGCGGGGACACCGACAGTCCTGTCATCAGGCCCGATGGCCGCGCGCGCACCTGGACCCTGTCCTACGATCCATACGCCAATGGGGGAGCCGGCGCGATAGACGCCTCGCTGGATGGCGAGCGCGTTACACTGAACCTGCGGCCAGGCGGCAAGGCGCAAGGCGCCACGTTCGACCGCTTCGGCATCATGCCCACCCGCCCCGACGGGCACGGGCTGAGCGTATATTGGGACGATCTCAAGTACACGAAGACTTACCCCAGTGAACACAAGTTGAGGATGTAGACCATGCCATTGCCAACACGCAGGATGATTACGCACACTAAGAAGACGCGGCGACTCGTATTGACCTCGACCATTGTCGTCGCGGCAATCGCAGGAGTGATGTTAATGCCGTTGTTATCGCAGGCGGCGGAAGTATTGTACAATGGGATTCGATTGCCGTCTCCCTGGCCGCCGAAAGACCATAAAGTGACGCTGGACCCGCCGGCCCCCGCGCCGTACCTTCTCTCGCCGCCCGCCGTAATTCCCATCGACGTGGGACGGCAACTGTTCGTGGACAACTTTCTCATCGAGAAAACGAGCCTTCGCCGCGTCTTCCACCCGGCGAAGTACCACGCGGTCAATCCAGTCGTCAAACCGGACAAGCCCTGGGAGAACGAAGGCCCCTTCCCTTCCGCGATGGTCTTCAGTGACGGCGTCTGGTTCGACCCTCACGACCGCCTGTTTAAGATGTGGTATATGGGCGGCTATCTGAATTCCATCTGCCTCGCCACGTCCGGTGATGGGATTCACTGGACCAAACCGGTTTTCGACGTGCGTCCGGGAACCAACGTCGTGCACACGGCCAACAGGGACTCCACCACCATTTGGCTGGACCTCGAGGAGAAAGACCCATCGCACCGCTATAAGCTTATGCACTATCTACACCCCGGCGGCACGGAAACCGTTACGGTCCACTACTCGCCCGACGGCATCCACTGGGGCGACGCTATGGCGCGCAGCGGCCCCTGCGGCGACCGCAGCACGATATTCCGGAACCCGTTTCGCAAGGTCTGGGTCTACAGTATCCGGGCGGGGACTCCCGAAGTCGGACGCTGCCGGGAGTATTGGGAGACCCGCGATCTCGCGGAGGGCGCCAAATGGAACGCCGGCGAGCCAACACTCTGGGTCGGCGCCGACCGGCTCGATCCCCGCCGAGCGGACCTCGACACCCAACCACAGCTCTACAACCTGGACTGCGTCGCTTATGAGAGTCTCATGATCGGGCTGTTCACCATTTGGCGCGGACAGGGTCAGGACAGGGCCAAACCGAATGACATCGCAGTCGGGTTCAGCCGCGACGGGTTCAATTGGGACAGGCCTTCGCGCAAGGTCTTCATCCCCCTTTCCGAACGCTATGGAGACTGGAACTGGGGCAATATACAATCGGCCGGCGGATGCTGTCTGGTGGTCGGCGACAAGCTTTACTTCTACGTAAGCGGGCGGGCCGGTGTCCAGGGATCTCGGGACTCCGGCGTCTGCGGCACCGGGCTCGCGGTCTTGCGCCGCGATGGATTTGCCTCTATGGCGGCTCGCGGCGCCGAAGGCGCCCTCACAACCCGTCCGGTCACTTTCAGCGGTAAGCATCTGTTTGTGAACGCTGACGTTGACGGCGGTGAACTGCGCGCGGAGGCGCTCGACAGGAACGGCAAGGTCATCCCGCCATTCACTCGCGCCAATTGCGTCGCCGTGAAAGCTGACAAGACGCTGCAGCAGCTTAAGTGGAAGGGAGCGAAGGACCTCGCAAGGCTGGCCGGCAAACCGGTGAGGTTCAGGTTCTATCTCAGAAATGGCGAGTTATATTCGTTTTGGGTCAGTCCAGATCAATCGGGGGCGAGCCGCGGTTATGTGGCCGCCGGAGGACCCGGCTTCACTGGACCTGCCGACACCGTCGGATCGGCGGCCTACCGCGCGGCAGCGGGTCAATAGGAGGGAATTCTGTCTTGCGGAACGGCCTTGATCGAAATAGGGCCGCCTGCCTTGAAACAGTCAGTTCCCGCGGCGCGCGTAACGTCGACGGCGTCTCGCTAGGAGCCAACGGATGAAGTATAGACACGGCCTGAACCTCAACCCCCTCCTAAGAAGAGGGGGAACTTCCCGATCTATCGGGACTGGGGTGAGGTCCGCTTTGTGATCGACTTTATTTGATAACCCGCTAGGAGGACGATTCTGGTGAAAAACATTGCAGCTAGCCTGCTTTCGGTTATGTGTCTCTCGTCTTTGGCATTTGCCCAGCCGCTTCCGGAGGCGGCGAGGACTATGGAGGGAGTGAAGATCGTGGCGCCGTTCCACTTGTCACAGGACATTTGCAGCCTGAGCGATGCGGGCGTCGTTGTCTACACCGAGGGCGTCACTCAGGCGTCGGATTCCGCGCGAGGCTCTCAGTGTTGGCAGGCGAACGACAGCCAAGTCGGCATCGTTAGAACCGCCTGCGTCACGTTTGTCGCCGGCAAAGGCTCGCGCCTGGTATTGGATGCTGACGCCGCCGGAGGCGAAATTCGCGTCCAGTTCCGTGACGAACGCGGGCGGGTGATTCCCGCCTTCGCCTTCGCCGACTGCGCTCCGGTGACAACCGCCGGAAATCGCGTGGAGGTCGGCTGGCTGACCGCTTCGGAGAAATCCGACGAGAACGCGATGAAGACCGGCCTCGTCGATCTCTGCCGCCTGGACCGGCAGACTGTCAGCGTGGAATTCCAACTGCGAAACGCGCGCCTCTTTGGATTTGCGGTAGAACCTGGCAGGGAGCTTCCTCTAAGACTGGCGGACGGCCCTCACCTCTTTATCGACGATTACCTGGTAGCTCGTTCTGAGGGCCTTATCCGAGTCACCAATCATCCGGATCGTCTGCCATCGCCGGCCATCAGCAAAGACCAGAGCCCGATGGGGAAGGTCGTGCCGGGTTCGCTCAAGTACGATCCCGAGCGTAAGATATTCCGCATGTGGCACTGGATGCCTGGTCCCAATGGCATTCGCTCGAGCCTGGTGTATCGCGAGTCGAAAGACGCCGTCCACTGGCCGGGAACAGGCAAGGTCGTGATGACGTTTAACGGCTACGGCTCGGCGGTCCTCGACGACGGACCGGAATGCTCCGATCCCCAGAGACGTTACAAGCACGCCTGTTTCATATTCCAGCCGCCGCCGAGTTCGGCGATGGGTATGCACGTTTCGTTTTCGCCGGACGGCATCGACTGGACGCCTTATGAGGGCAACCCGGCGCTTCCGTACTACCCTATAGGAGACCAGCGGTGGACCATCGGAGTCGGCGACATAATATGCCCGTTCTGGGACCCGGTTCGGCGCCGCTATGGGGCGATTGTCAAGATGATGTCGGCTTCAGCCAAGGAGTTCGGGATGGAGTCCCGCACAACCAGACCAGGTCTCGGCGGTCGGCTCTCCGGGCAGACGAGCAGCCTGGACTTTGTGCATTGGGAGCAGCCATGGCGGATATTCACTCCCGACTCCGCGGACGAAGGCGCGACCGAGTTCTACGGAGGGTCCGTACTGGCCCGAGGGGATCTGCTGATCGCCTTTCCTCTGATACTCCGCGACGATCTAGCGGCGGAAGCGGGCGGCAAGATTGAAGGGATCGGCTACACAGCCATCGCTACGAGTCGGGATGGCAGGCGCTGGCAACGGTTCCGCGAGCCTTTCCTGGACCGCGCCAGCCAACCGGGCGCTTATGACCGCGCCTTTGCATGGGTAAGCGGAGTAACCGAGGCGAACGACAAAGTCTACCTTTCGTACGTGGCCTACAACCAGGGACACAAGACCGGCGACAGACAATGCGGTATGGCGACTATTGCGCGTGACCGGTTCGTGTCGCGTGAAGCCAGAGGCGAGAAGCCCGGAACGCTGCGTACAAATCTGCTCTCGTACGCGGGCCGCGGGCCTATGCAACTGTGGCTGAATGCGGACGCAAGCGGAGGGGAAATCCGCGTCCAGGTTGTGGATGAGAAAGGCGTTGTGATCCCCGGTTTTTCCTTCGACGATTGCGCGCCTGTGGCCGCGGACAGTCTCCATCAGCAAGTTACTTGGAAACAGCCGACGAGCCGGCTGAAAGGCAAATCCTTCCGGCTCGAATTCTCGCTGCGAAACGCCCGGCTTTACGGCTTTTCCTTCGCGAAGAACACTTGAGAGAGAGGTTCAGTGTGCAATCAGCCGCTGGATAGAGTCCCATTGATAGGCAAGACCTCACCCCAGCCCTCTCCTAAAAGGAGAGGGAGTCCCCCCGCCTGTTAGGAGGGGGTTAGGGGGAGGTCTATCCGTAACTGTTCACGATTAGGTAGACTGTCGGTCGTTATTCCTCCGCCCTCGGAAGAAGACGAGCGTAATCCCCTCTCCCTTGACGGGAGAGGGTTAGAGCCTGCCCTGAGCGCAGCGAATGGGGTGAGGGTGATACAATTCTACCCATTCCTGAACTCTTACGTCTATCCCTCCAGGTACCCTTACCTGGAGGCAACGTGTAGAGGAGGCATCAGTTATGCGCGGATCGCTCTTAGTATGCTGGAGTGTGCTTATTATGGCTGCAACACTGACACAGGCTGCGTCGGACGCCGGAGCGACCCCAATCCGACTCGGCCCAGGTCCGCATCTTCTGCTGGACGACTACCTGATCGCGGACCAGACAAACGTAAAGCGCGTGGTAAACCAGCCGGGCCGCTTGCCCAATCCCGTCGTGACGGGACCCGAGGACAAGTGCTTCCAGCCCTACATGACGATCCTGCGCGACCCGCGGACGAAGCGATTTCGCGTCTGGTACGGCATCCCGGAGAACCAAGGGCAGTCTCACCTGGCCTACATGGAATCCCACGACGGCATTCGCTGGGTACGGCCACACCGCGTTCTCGAAGATCCCGCGTTCATCCAGTTCGGAGTGAGCATTGTCGACAGCGGGCCGGACTTCCCGGACCCTTCCATGCGGTACAAGTACGGCTGGTACGGAAACGGCGGCCTGAATGTAGCTGCCTCACCCGATGGCCTGACCTGGAAGCTCATTGCCGATGAACCGGTGGTCCGACACGGTCACGATATCAACAGCCTGCATTGGGACCCGATTCGCAAGAGGTACGTGGCGATCGTTTCTTTCTATCAGGAAGGAGATGGTTGGGCGGGCCGCAGAAGGCATCCCTGGGAGAGCACGAGCGAAGACCTGATCAATTGGAAGAAACCCTGGCCCATTATTGTCCCCGACTCGAAAGATGAAGGCGAGACGCAGTTCTACGCAATGTCGGGGCTGACTGCGCGCGGCGACCTGCTGATCGGGCTGCTCAAAGTGCTCCGAGACGATCTGCCGGCGGACGAAGGCGGCGACGTTAGAGGCATCGGTTACACCTGCCTTGCCTGGAGCCGCGACGGAGAACACTGGACGCGCGACCGCGATCCGTTCCTGCCGCGCAACCCCCAGCCGGGGAGTTGGGACCACGCCATGACCTGGGGCGACTGCCAACTCCTTGTCGGTGACGCCACTTACATCTACTACGGCGGCTACGCGCGCGGACATAAGGTCGAGCGTTTCACCGAACGGCAGATCGGACTTGCGCGTATGCCGCGCGACCGTTATGTGTCTCGCTCCGCCGGCGCTGAAGAAGGTCTTCTCCGCACGCCGAAGGTGGTCATGGACGGCAGGGTGTTGACGCTGAACGTTAATGCCGCGGGCGGCGTGGTCCGGGTCCAGGCAGTCGGCGCTGACGGCAAGCCCATAAAGGGCTTC
Organism: Armatimonadota bacterium; assembly: GCA_030649165.1. Classification (GTDB taxonomy): domain Bacteria; phylum Armatimonadota; class UBA5829; order UBA5829; family JAUSEB01; genus JAUSGG01. Next base: position 10,983 of record JAUSGG010000090.1, on the reverse strand, counting down.
ACTTTCGCCGACTGCGCTCCCATTAAGTCTGACTCGCTCGCCGCGCCGGTCCGGTGGAAGCGTCCGTTCTCACAGATCACCGGCAAGCCGATCAGACTGGAATTCTCGATGCGAAACGCCCAACTATACGCAATTGGACTGGTTAAGTGAAACTCCTCTGGATAGTCCTGATTATGTTCCTGGCGATCGGCCCGGCTCTTGCGGACACAGTCGCGCTCTGGCTGTTTGACGAGCCCGCCGGCGCGCCGAACCGCGCGCTGCTTGAGGACTGGACCATCAATGGCAGCGATCTCACGCTCAACCAGGGCGCGCGCATCACCGCCGGGCGCTTCGGCAATTGCCTGGAGATCATGGGCGGCGGCGGGCGCACGGCCATCCGCCGGTACATCGACCCGAGCCCGTTGAACCTGGGCGATTTCGACTGGACGTGGGAAACGTGGGTCCGTCTGAAGGCGGCAGCCCGGCCCGGCGACATCATCTTCGAGCTGCGCCGGGGACCGTTCGACAAGGGACCGAAATGCGGACTTGCCGCCGGTGAAACGCCGGCGGAATTGGTCTTCGTCTGTGAAGCCGCGGGTATCGAACGGCAGACGCTGAAGACCAACGCGGACGTGCTTCGCGGCGCGGACGACTCGTGGCATCACCTTGCAATCACGTATGAGTCCTCTTTGCGCCGCCTGACGCATTGGGTGGATGGCAAGAAGCTGGACTCCGTCGTTCTCGCATCTCCTCTAAAGAGCTTCGCGTCGAACGGCGAGAACAACCTCGCAATCGGTGCCGATATCAATGGGTGGCATGCGTTCCCGGCCTTTTTCGACGAGATGCGCGTGTCGAAGACCGTTGTTTATCGTGGGGATTTCGCTCCGCCTGCGTCGTTCGCGCCAGCCGCGGAACCGATCGCCCTCGGTCCCGGCCCGCGCCTGTTCATTGACGACGCCCTGATCGACAAATCCGAGAACCTCAAGCGCGTTACCCACCAGCCAAAGCGACTTCCGGAGCCGATCCTCCGCCAGAGAAAGATACGTGACGGGTGGGAGCAGCAGTGGGGCAGCCTTTCGGTCGAATACGATTCCTCCAGGAGAATATACCGTCTCTGGGCCAACGTCAAGAACGTCGGATTTGAGGAGCCGGATTTCTACGCTACGACCTATTGGGAGTCCGACGACGGCGTGCATTGGCGAGAACCCGAACTCGGAGTGATCGAGTTTGGCGGCAGCCGCAAGCACAACGTCATAATGACCGGCCGCACGCATAACATACGGTTCCACGTCGGAATCCTGGACGAAGGACCGGACGCCGCCGACCCGTCCCGCCGTTACAAGATTGCCTACTTCCCGCTCGATTGGCGTCAGGATCACACAAATGGTCTGAACGTCGGCTTCTCGGCCGACGGAATCCATTGGAAGGCGTACGAAGGTAATCCCGTCCTGCGCCATTGGGACGTTACGGAAGGACGCCCGGGCTGCGCAGTCTCCGTTGCCGATATCAACGACATCTTCTTCGATAAGGACCGCAAGCTCTACGTGCAGACGTACAAGACTTACGCTCTGCCCGGCGAATATCCGATGGCCGCGGGCAAGCGCGACGGGCGATGGCGTGAGATCAACGACAAGGTCCCCGGATACCGGCGGATCATTGGGCTCTGTACGAGCGAGGACTTCGTCCACTGGACCAACCTGCAGCGCGTTATGATGCCGGACGATCTCGACACTCCCGAACTGCAGTTCTACAGCATGAGCCTGATCAAGCGCGGCGACCTCTACATAGGCCACGTGCGCTGTCTCGACGACCAGGCCGAGGCCGATGGAACCGGCTGGATGGAGCTTGCCACAAGCAGAGACCTCTACCATTGGACCCGACACCGCGACGTCTTTTTCGATAGAAACAGGAAACCTGGGCAATGGGACAGCGCGATCTGCTGGCACGCCAGACCCATAATCGTCGGGGATGAGATGTGGTTCTACTTCAGCGGCCTCGGCGGCGGCCATAAGTCCGGCGAGAGGCACATCGGGCTCGCCAGGATGCGACTCGATGGATACGTCTCCCGCGACGCAGGCGCTTCCGGAGGCGTCCTGCGCACGCGCCTTCTCATCCCGAACGGACAGGGGCTGACGGTCAACGCGGTCGTGAAAGGCCAAATGCTGGTTCGTGTCCTCGACAAAGCCGGCAAACCGCTGCCGGGCTTCGACTGGACGGACTGCCGGCCTATCAAGGGTGATTCAACCGCGCATACCGTCAACTGGAAAGGCTCGTTCGCGGCGCTTCGGGGCAGACCGGTGCGCCTGGAGTTCCGCCTGCGCGATGCGCAGTTATACGGTTTTGGCTTGAGCGAGACCGCCGGCGCATCAGGAGGAAAGCGTGACTAGACTTCCGGGAATCACAGAGACCGCCAAGTGTTTGCTCTGTCTCGCGCTGGTGTCGGTCATCGCGCATTCTACGGCGCGAGCCGCGGAGACGCCTGTTGCCCTCGGCAGTCAACGTCACATGTTCATCGACGATATGCTCGTCAGCAACAGGCAAAACGTAACCTTCCGCGTTCATCCCCCGGAGTTGCGGACGACCATGCTGAGGGACGAGCGCCCTTGGGAGAACATATCGGAATACTCCTGCGTGATAGATGATAATCGAAAAGAATACAAGATGTATTACGGCAATACGGGCAAGCTGAACGGCGTTTGCCTCGTCACTTCCAAGGATGGCATCAACTGGGAAAGGCCGACACTCGGTATTCATGAGTTCGACGGCTCGAAGGAAAACAACATAGTCATCGATGGCGTCTCGACCGGCAGCGTGTTCTTCGATCCCCACGACCCGGACCCGAGCCGCCGCTACAAATACTTCGCCTGCCAGATCGCCGACGACAAGCCGGACACCAAGACCACGGAGGGAATGGTCATCTACACATCACCCGACGGCATCCACTTCACTAAGAACGAAGTCGTTCTGCTGCCGTTCAATGCCGATTCCCAGGCCGTCATGTTCTGGGATCATTACATCAACAAATATGTGTGCTACTTTCGAGGCTCGACCGAAGAAACAGGCCGGATTGTCGTGCGCGGCGAAACAGACGACCCGATGAAGCCCTGGCCGTACACGCCGTCTCCTAATCCCAACTGGCACAACCACGAAATACCGTTCGTGAGCACGGAACTGCCGACGGTCCTGAAAAGCGACGCGGACGATCCGAGCGATACAGACATCTACGGCAACCAAGTGTTCCTATATCCCTGGGCTTACAAGGTCTATCTCGCGTTCCCGACCTGTTACTATCACTACCGCGGCGACAGGACGTATATGTCCCCCATCGGCCCGGGCAATGTCGGGGTCGGCGAAGTGCAATTGGCCGTCAGCCGCGACGGCATCAAGTGGACGCGTTACCGCCGGCCGCAATACATCAAGCATGGTTGGTATCAGGAGCACTACTGCTATTGGCCGTGGGCGTTCCAGGGGATGGTCCGCGGGGACAACAAGATTTACCAATACGTCAGAATACGCCCGACCACGCACGGCGGCGGGGAGTTCATGAAGGACGGGAAGCGGCTCTTCATGCAGGTTGCGATCTTCGAGCAACAGCCCGATCGCTTCGTCGGAGCCGAGTTCGATTACAAGGGCGGAACGCTGACCACGGAGCCGTTCACGTTTCAAGGAAACCGCTTGAGCCTCAACGTTGACACCGGCGGGATGGGTGAAGGACGCGTCGCCTTCCTCACCGCCGACGGCAAGCCGCTGCCGGGATTCGATACCAAAGACTGCGATATCGTAAACGGCGACTGGTTCGACAAGACGGTAAGCTGGAACCGGGGCAAGAACGATGTTTCCTCCCTTGCCGGAAAACCAGTGCGGCTGCGGTTTGAAATGCGCGGCGCCGTTCTATACGCTCTCCAATTCATTCGCGCACTGGAATCAGCAGCGCCAGGAGGCAACCAATGATCAATTATGCACAAGTTATCCACAATAAGTTGTGCATATCGGCGATTCTTGCCGTCCTCACACTGACAGGAGGTCAAATGAACGCCTTCGCGGAGAAATCGCAGGTCCCCTACCCGCTCGGCAGCGACAAACACCTGTTCATAGACAACTTTCTTATAGAAAAGACGGATAAAGTTATACTCACGGTCAACCCACCGCGGCGCAAAGAGCTGGTCGTCATCGCCGACAAACCCTGGGAGCGCAACGGCATCACCAGTTACTGCAACGTCTTCTGGGATGATAACTACAAAGAGTACCGCCTCTACTACGTTCCAATCCATCTTGAGTCGAAACCGATATACCGTCTGGCGTTGGCCACCTCAAAGGACGGGGTTCATTGGGAGAAGCCAAGCCTCGGGGTCATAGAATGGCGGGGGTCCAAAGATAACAACATCGTCATAGACGCCCAGCGTGAGGGAACGGTGATGATCGACCCGAACGGCGCCGCCGATAAGCGGTACGTCTTCCTTTCGACCGAGCCCAACTTGGGAGCGCGCCTGTTCACCTCGCCGGACGGAATCCACTGGACGATGGATCCGAAGCAAATCTCAACTCACCACTCCGACAGCCAGATATCCACATTCTGGGACGATCGACTGGGGAAATACGTGCACTACCCGAGAGTAGTGGTCGATGAGAAGAGACCGAGAGCTGTCGGGCGCGTCGAGACATCTCGTATGGACGAAGCATGGCCCGGCGAGAAGCCCCTCGTCATCTCCGCCGACGACAACGATCCCATAGGCGTAGACCTTTACACCAACTCGGCCCAGAAATACGCCCTTGCCCGAAACGTCTACGTCGCCTTCCCCACGCCTTATTACCACTACAACGAGGAATGCCGCGCGTATCTCAACGATCCCGCCCTGAAACTGGGCGGCAAGAGGAACGACGGCGTGATCGAGACCCAGCTCGCCGTGAGCCGCGACGGGAAGAAATGGCTCCGCTACCGGACGCCTTACGTTCCACTGTACAACCACGAAGGTCTCGACCTCAAGGTGAACATGGTCTTCCCGGGCATGATTTACCACGAGAATCGCATAGAGCAGTACTTCGGCGGTTACGCATTCACCCACGGCGACACAACTGCCCGCACCCGGCTGCAGGCGCGTGAACTTGGAGGCATATTCCGCCTTGAGCAAAGAATCGACGGCTTCGTCTCCGCCGATTTCGACTACAAAGGCGGCAGCCTGGTGACAGCGCCGTTCACGTTCACGGGTGGCAGTCTCCGGCTGAACGTCAACACCTCGGCTTCGGGCGAAGGCCGAGTGGCCATACTGGACGAAACCGACAAGCAGATTCCGGGTTTCACGATCAAGGACTGCGACTACGTAAACGGCGACTATCCTGCCAAACAGATTACCTGGAAAGGCAAATCAGGCGTCTCTTCCCTGGCCGGCAAACCCGTACGCCTGCGCTTCGAAATGCGCGGCGCCAAGCTGTACGCCTTTCAGTTCACTCAACTATAATTCCGCGTGGATGCTTGCGCGGTAAGGAGCAAACGGTATGCAATCCAACTTCCATTTTATCGACGGCGCAATAATAGTGGTTTACCTGGTCATTCTGTCCGCGATCGGCTTCTACTTCTCAAAGCGGCAGAAGGGAATCGAGGACTTCTTCCTGGCGCGAAGAAGCATGGCGTGGTTCCCCGTCGGCCTTTCGCTGATGGCTGCCCTCAACAGCGGCATTGACTACATAATGCAGCCGTCGACAATTGCCTTGTACGGGATTATCTTCCTGGCAGGCACGGTGTCGTGGATATTCCTGTACCCGTGGGTCGCTTACGTCAGCCTTCCGTTTTTCCGCCGGTTGAACTTATACACGGCATATCAATACCTTGAGCGGCGCTTCGACGTGCGTGTTCGCGGACTGGCCGCGACTATCTTCATCTTCTGGAGACTCGGTTGGTTGGCCACGGCGCTGTACGCGCCGTGCCTGGCTGTAAACGTTGCAACCGGTGGGCAGTTGGGCGTGTTGCCGATGATCATCGTTCTCGGCAGCGTTGTGACTCTCTACACCATGTTAGGGGGAATCAAGGCCGTCATTTGGACCGACGTTATCCAGTTCTGCATTATGTTCGGGGGTCTGGCCGCGACGGTCGCAATTGTGATTTGCAATGTCCCCGGCGGCGTACCCGAGATATTGCGCACGGCTGCGAGCGCGGATAAGCTTGTACTGTTCCCTCCCGTCCCCGGCGCGGAACATGCCGGATTCCTGCAGAAGGCGCTGCTTTATCTGAGGAAGGAGGACTTGATGTTCGCAATCATCCTGGCCGCCATAGTGGGCCGAATGGCCGGCTACACGTGCGACCAGGTGATGATCCAGCGGTTCCAGACAACCAAGTCGGTCAAGGACTCAAGACAGGCTTTTATCATCAACGCGGTTGGCGACGCCCTGTGGATGTTCGGACTCGGCTTCGTCGGCCTGGCGCTGTTCGCTTACTTCGGCCATCACCCCATGCCTAAGGGCTCGAACCCGGACTACATCCTGCCCTATTTCATGTCGACCGTCTTCCCTGCCGGCGCGGTTGGCCTGGTCATTGCGGCGATTTTTGCCGCTTCACTCTCCAGCATCGACTCCGCGATCAACTCGTGCACGTCAGTGTTCGTGGTGGACTTTTACAACCGGCTCTTCCTGAAAAGACATAACGCGACGGAAGACCTGTCGCCTGAGGAACAGAGAAGTCAGGTGCGGGTATCGCGTATGGCCACGGTAGCCTTTGGTATTGTCGGGATCATCCTTGGGGCGAACATCGGCAAAATAGGACCGATGATCAAGATTGCCAATAAGGTAATCCAGCCCTTGACTGGGCCCCTCCTCGGCCTGTTCCTGCTGGGCATGTTCACCAAGCGGGCCAGAAGCGAGGGCGCATTGATCGGCGGAATTGTCGGGGCCGGAGTGAGCTTCTACGTGGCGTTCGGCACCGACATCGGCTTCATCTGGCCGACAGTATTCGGTCTTGTGGCCACACTGGTCATTGGTTACGCGGTCAGTCTCGCTTCCGGACCGCCCGTCAAATCCCAAGCCGGCATGACCTTCAAATCGGTGATGAAACAGCCGGAAGTATCCGCTCGCGAGGAAGCGGTCGCGGACTAGTGGGGGAGCCTTAACATGAAACTATCGGATATGCTCGCTAACCAGCCGCCTCCTCTGTCCATACCGGGAGCCCGGTCGGAAATCCGCAAACGGCAGGACGCGTCGCGTAAACGCCTCGTTGTCGTCGACGACGATCCCACCGGCACGCAGACCGTCGATGGCGTCCGGGTCTACATGGATTGGTCGGAGGACCTGTTTCGCCGCGCGTTATCGGCGAATGAGCCGGTGTTCTACGTCTCCACCAACTCCCGCGCGCTTTCAGCCGATGAGGTGAAGACCCTCGGACGTGAACTCGGGCGAAACCTCTCCGCCGCGGCGCTGGAGACAAACGCCAAGCCGCTGATCGCTTCCAGGAGCGACAGCACTTTGCGCGGCCATTTTCCCCACGAAGTCGAGGCGCTGGCGTCGGGTTTCGGATTAGACTATGATGGCGTGATCATCGTCCCGGCCTTCTTCGAGGGCGGCAGGTTTACAATAGACGACACCCATTGGGTCCTTCAGGGCGAGGAGATGGTCTCCGCCGAGTTGACCGAGTTCGCCCGGGACCCCGTATTCGGCTTTCGGAACGCGAATTTGAAGCTCTGGGTTGAGGAGAAGACCAGCGGCGCCGTGAGCGCGGCAAGCGTGCGGTCGATCTCTCTGGACACAATTCGGACCGGCGGCCCGGAGGCCGTCGCAAACGAGCTGATGCAGACGCGCAACCGGCAGCCTGTAATCGTGAACGCGGCCTGTTACGAAGACTTGGAGGTCTTTGTGATCGGCCTCATCCTTGCCGAGTCGCGGGGCAAGTCGTTCATCTACCGGTGCGCCGCCTCGTTCGTAAAGGTGCGGGGAGGGTTCGAGAACAAGCCGCTGCTGACCTCTGAGGAAATGCAGCCGGGCGCCGGCCCGGGACTTGTCGTGGTGGGATCTTACGTGGACAGGACGTCCCGCCAGCTCGAAGCGCTGCTGCAGTCCGGATTGGCCACCGGTGTCGAACTCCACGTGGACCCGCTGCTCGACCCGCAAACGCAGGCGGCTGAGATCGAACGAGTTGTCGAAACCGCCGCCGAACGGATGGCCCGCGGACAATCGGTTGCCGTCTATACTTCGCGCGCCAGGCGGTCCGTCGGCCAGGACAAGTTTCTGCAAATGGGTCAGGTCATCATGTCCGGCCTCTGCGAAGTCGTTCGGCGCATCCCGGAAAAACCCGGCTTTCTGGTGGCCAAAGGCGGCATCACCAGCATCGAGATAGCGCGCTCTGGACTTGGTCTCAAGGAGGGCCTCGTGCTCGGGCAGATACTCCCCGGCGTGCCGGTGTGGAAGCTTGGCGGGGAGGCCCTCTGGTCCGGCATACCTTACGTCGTATTTCCGGGGAACGTGGGTAACGAAGAGGCCCTCGTCGATGCAGTAAAGACTCTGAGGGGAGGCAACTGACGTGCGTTACGTCAACTTTGGCAAATCGGCCCTCAAGGTTTCGGAATTCTGTCTTGGAACTATGAGTTTCGGCGCCGGAACGGACGCGGCGGAAGCGGACCGCATCGTGAAATGCGCTCTCGACATGGGCGTCAACTTCTTCGATACCGCCAACGCCTATCACGATGGCGCTTCCGAGGAGTACCTTGGCCGCGCAATCGCCGGCCTCCGCGACCAGGTTATCATCGCTACCAAAGCCGGCTCGCTCCTGGACGCGGGCGAAGGCATAAACGACCAGGGATCATCGCGGTATCACATCGTCGGGGCGGTCGAGACGAGTCTCAGACGCCTGAATACGGACCGGATAGACATCTACCTGGTCCACATGCCCCACCCGGGAATGAACCTGGAAGAGACTCTGCGCGCCCTCGACGACCTGATGCGCCAGGGCAAAATACTTTACGCGGGCTGCAGCAACTTCCCCGCCTGGCTTCTCTGCAAGTCGCTGTGGGTCAGCGACGTAAGAAAACTGACATCCTTCATCTGCCTGCAGTCGGTCTACAATCTCATCGAGCGTGGCGTGGAAGTGGAGATTCTGCCGCTCTGTCACGCGGAAGGTCTCGCTGTGATGTCCTACAGGCCGATGTGCGCCGGAGTCCTCTCAGGGAGATACTCACCAGGAAACATACCTGAAGACTATCCTAACGGGGCCTGGGTCGAGAGATTTGCCGGCGGGATCGAACGCCTCCGCCAGTTTGCTCAGAATAGAGGCAAGACCGCCGCCCAGGCTGCGCTGGCGTGGGTTAGAAGCCATCCGGTCGTGACCTGCCCCATAGTCGGAGTCGAGCGCGCCGACGAACTGGCCGGCGCAATAGAAGCGTTCGATTGGCATTTGACCGCCGCCGAGCGGGAGGAACTCGCCGGCTACTTCGGCGCGGAGATGACGGAACATCAGATCGGCGTCCATGCGGCCTGGCGCACGAGCTACGAATTGATCCCCCGGTGTTTCGGGACTTGAGGAGCGGCAACTGACTCACGGTCTAAACGGCAAAGTCTCCGGCCGCTCCGGAAATCCCGAAACCGCTGTTGTCAGGAGGAGAAGACTAAAGTGAAGAAGATAGGTTTCATCGGCCTGGGCGTGATGGGATCTCCGATGGCCAGGCATATCATCGAAAAGTTCGGCTCAGCCGTGGTTTTCGACGTGGATCCCTCCAGAATGGAGCCGTTCAGGCCGGTTGGCGCGGAACTCGCGCAGGGAATCGCTGACCTGGCGGAAAAGGTGGACGTGGCGATTCTGTCGCTTCCGGGATCGGCGATTGTGAGAGAAGTCGTGACCGGGCCCGGCGGCCTGGCTTCGGCCATGAGGGAGGGCGGTATCGTGATCGACACAAGCACGACGGAGCCCGCGGTCTCGATCGAAGTCGGCAAAGCCCTGGCGGAACGAGGCGTCAAGTTCCTGGACGCCCCGGTCAGCGGCGGAGAGAAGGCCGCTATAGATGGAACGCTCGCGTTCATGGTCGGCGGGGACGAGCAAACGTTCAGCGACTGCGTCGAACTGCTCGGCGCGATGGGGAGTCCCGTCAGGGTCGGCGGAATCGGAATGGGCGAGGCGGCCAAACTGGTCAACAACATGATCGTAGGCGCGACCTTCGCCATTGTCGCTGAGGCATTTGCCCTCGGCGTCCGGCACGGACTCGACCCCAAAGTCTTGTACGAGGCGATTCGCGCCGGCTGGGCGGGCTCCAAGGTGCTGGACGTAAGCGTTTCAGCCATGCTCGCACGCGACTTCAAACCCGGCGGAACAGTCAACATTCACTGGAAGGACCTGGGATATGCGTTGTCGCTCGCCAAGGATGAAGATGTGCCGCTTCCGGTGACGGCGCTCGTGCACGAGATATTCAAAGCGGCTAGAGCGGACGGCAAGGGCGCGCTCTCCCAGCCCGCCATTGTTACGTTGTGGGAAAGGTTCATCGGCGCGGAAGTAAAATCCCAAGGGCCGTAGCAATATCGGACCATGGCGCCAGGGGGCGTCACCCTGAGCTTGCGAAGGGTCTGCTTTCAAAAAGGCGCTTCGCTAGCCTGTATTATTCACGAACAACGCCGCGGAGATTGTCATTCTGAACGAAGAGAAGAATCTTGTTTTGCTAATGCGCCAGGTGGGGCCTGTTCAAACCTCATGTGGTATTTTCGTGATACGAGATCCTTCGCTGGCGCTCAGGATGACGTGATCGCGGAGTGTAGGCAAAACACGCACATGCTGAATAATCCGGGCTAGTTCAGCGCGTTCCTTGGGTGAGTTCGGTTTCGCGGGAATGTCATTCCGACCGAAGTGGAGGAATCTGCTTTTTCCGGTTGCGTCACGCTCAAAAGCAGATTTCTCGACTCCTCTGGCGCTCCGCTCCTAAGGAAGCGCCCGTTTCGGGATTTCCGGGTTGGGACCCGAAGTTGTCCGCTATAGCATGCGTATGCCGCCCAACCCTCAAATCCCGAAACAACGGGGTGGTTCCTTTCCGAAATAACCCCGAT
>JAUSGG010000086.1 GCA_030649165.1 Armatimonadota bacterium | reverse complement strand
AAGAGTTCAGGGTTAGGGAGAACGTCATTTCGAGCGGAGCGCCAGCGGAGTCGAGAAATCTGCTTTTCGTGCTGGCAGTTCCGGAAAAAGCAGATTCCTCTCTACGTTCGGAATGACGCCGCCCGGTACGTACTCACCATTCCTGAACACTTACCAATCGACGGCATAAATGTGAGCACGGCCCGGGGGCGGCAATCCCGGGCCGTGCGTGAAACGGCTGCGCGCTTGCAGCCCTTCCTAAACCGCCACTTTCCCCTTCTGCATTGCGTAAAGCGGCGACATCGCCCTCAGCCGGTCCACGATGCAGGGGAACGCCGCCAGTACGCGGTCCACGTGATCGTCGGTGTTGGACTTCCCAAACGTGAACCTGACGGAGCCGTGCGCCTGCTCGTGAGACATGCCCAGGGCCAGCAGGACGTGCGACGGGTCGAGTGTTCCGGAGGTACACGCGGAGCCGGAGGAGACCGATATGCTGTTCATATCGAACAGCAGTATCATGGACTCGCCTTCGATTCCATCGACGGAGATGTTGACGTTGTTCGGCAGGCGGAGGGTGGGGTGGCCGTTCAGCTTCACGTCCTCGATCTTCTCAAAGATGCCGCTCATCAGTCTATCCCGCAGTACAGTCAGACGCGCTGAGATGTCTTCCATTTCGGCGGCAGCGAGCTCAGCCGCTTTGCCCAGTCCGACGATACCCGACACGTTATGCGTGCCGGCGCGTCTGTTCTTCTCCTGGCCGCCGCCCATCATATAGGGCAGAGCTCTGGCCCCCTTGCGCAGGTACATTGCCCCGACGCCCTTGGGACCGTAGAACTTGTGGGCGGAGATTGCCAGCGAATCGCAGTTCAGCTTCGTAACATCGACCGGAATCCGGCCCACCGTCTGGACCGTATCCGTGTGAAAATGGATTCCGCGTTCCCTCGCAATCGCACCGATCTCGGCGATCGGTTCGATGGTTCCGATCTCATTGTTCGCGTGCATTGTGGTGATCAGGATGGTCCTGTCGGTGAGAGCTTTCAGCACGTCGTCGGGGTCCACGATGCCGTACTGATCGACGGGCAGTGTCGTAACTTCAAAACCATGTTTTTCGAGAAATTGGCAGGGTTCCAGAACGGCGTGATGCTCTATGGCGGACGTGATGATGTGGTTGCCCTTCTTCTCGTTGGCATAGGCCCCGCCGATTACCGCCCAGTTGTCAGACTCCGTGCCTCCGCTCGTGAAGTAGACTTCCTCGGGCTTGGCGCCTATCAGCGCGGCGACGCCGGCGCGGGCGGTTTCAACAGCTTCTCTCGACTGAGTCCCCAGACTGTAGAGCGTCGACGGGTTGCCGAACTGCTCGGAAAACCACGGCAGCATTGCCTCCACGATGCGCGGGTCCGTGGGTGTCGTCGCCGCATGGTCCAGATATATCATCTCCGCCATCTTAATCCCTCCGTTCAGGTTTTCTCCATCCCGCTTCCGGTCAACGCCAAATGCGCGCGGTTGATCACACAGGTCTGCGTGTGGCCGACTCCGCATCGCAGACAGGTGGACTCGATCAGGTTCTCCGTCTCCAGGCTGGCCGCCAGAAGCTTCTCCAGGCCCTCGATGAGTCCGGTCTGTTCCTCGATAGTCATATTCCCAAGCGCCCGCGCGATGGTCTCCGTCCGTTTGGCCTGGACCGACTCGACCACTTGGGATCCCAGTTCCGTCAGGCGCACGCAGGAAACCCGGCGGTCCTGGGAATCTTCGCTCTTGTCCACCAATTGCTTCCGCTGAAGCCGGTCTACCAGTTTGACGGCCGCCGGATGTGTGATCGCCAGTCCGGACGCCAGGTCTCCGATGGAGCAGAGCTGATGCTGGCTCGCAAAGATCAGGGCGTGGAACTGCTGAAATGTCAGGTCGATATCGACAATCTCATCAGGAACCTGCGTTTGCAGCGAGTTTGCGACGATTCGGCCGAACAGGCTCGATATTTTCTCCACGTAAGCTGTGTTGTTCATGCTTGCCGGCTTTATACCCGAAAACGGAAGATATGTAACCTGGTTACATAATACCTGGGGTGGAAATGCTTGTCAATAGGGGCGTAAGAGTTCAGGAATAGGAAGTGCGTGGCACTGAATGTCATTTCGAGCGACCGACCCCGACGGACCGGGGTTATTTCGGAAAGGAATCACCCCGTTGTTTCGGGATTTGAGGGTTGGGCCGCATACGCATGCTATAGCGGACAACTTCGGATCCCAACCCGGAAATCCCGAAACGGGGCGCTTCCTTAGGAGCGGAGCGCCAGCGTAGTCGAGAAATCTGCTTCTGTAAAGCGCCTCGGAAAAAGCAGATTCCTCGTTCCTCGGAATGACGTTGTCCGGCAGGTATTCACCATTCCTGAACTGTTACATAGGGGCGCGTAAAAAGAGCGCAGAGAGCGCAACTCGGAGAAACGGTCAGACTTGTCCGACAGGTCCGACGAAACACAGGGCGCAGAGGACTTACGTCACAGTTTCTCGCTCCAACAGCGCCCGGAATTCGATCACGTTGGTGGCCTTGGACTCCGCCTCTTGGAAGGTCACGATGCCTTTCTTGACGAGGCCGGCCAGGTACTGGTCGAGGGTCATCATTCCCTGTTTCAGGCCAGTCTGTATCATCGAAGCGATCTGGAAAGTCTTTGCTTCTCGAATCAGATTACGGATCGACGGAATCGCCACAAGTGTCTCAAACGCCGCGACGCGGGCAACGCCGTCGGCCCGCTTGACCAGAGTTTGCGATATCACCCCGATCAGGTTGACCGCCAACTGCATCCTGATCTGCTGCTGCTGGTACATCGGGAACACGTCGATTATTCGATCGACGGTCTGAACCGCGTCCGTCGTGTGCAGCGTGCCGAACACAAGGTGTCCCGTTTCCGCGGCCGTTATCGCGAGGGCAATCGTTTCGAGATCGCGCATTTCGCCGACCAGGATCACGTCAGGGTCCTGGCGCAGAACGTACTTCAGGGCGTTTGCGAACGACAGAGTGTCAATATCGAGCTGGCGCTGGTTTATCAGACACCTTATGTCATCATGCACAAATTCGACCGGATCTTCGATTGTCATAACGTGCAGCGAGTTGTTCTTGTTGATATAGTCTATCATCGCCGCCTGAGTAGTGGATTTACCGCTGCCGGCCGGGCCGGTAACCAGTACTAGTCCGCGCGGCCTCTCCGCAAAGTACTTGCAGACCGGAGGGAGGCCAAGTTCTTCCATCGTCTGTATGCGCAGAGGGATGACTCGGAACACCACGCCGACGTCGCCTCGCTGCACGAAAAGGTTGACCCTGAACCTGGCCAAGCCGGCGATCTCGTACGCGGCGTCGAACTCCCATTCGTCCTCGAACTTCTTGACCTGGTCTGGGGTGAGGACACTGAAAGCCAGTTCGCGGACCTCGTCGCGCGTCAGCGCAGGCATATCCAGTGGGTTCAAATCGCCGTACTTGCGTACCAGTGGGGGGCTGTCCGCCTTCAGATGCAAGTCCGAGGCGTCCATCTTCACGGTGATCGTTAACAGCTCGTCAATAGTGGCCATGCTTTACCCCAGGTTACGTCAGTCTCGCCGCTCTTTGCTGGAACTCGCGCGGATTGGAGGACTTCGACAGCGCGTTTTCGTAGTTTACGAGCCGTCGTTTCACAAGATTGATAAGGCACATATCGAGCGATTGCATCCCGTGTTCGGCGCCGGTCTGGATATCGGTGTAGATCTGGTGCGTCTTGCCTTCACGGATAAGGCTGCGAATAGCCGATGTGACTACCATGATCTCGAAGGCGGCTACGCGGCCCGGCATATCCATCCTGGGCAGCAGCGTCTGGGAGATAATCGCCAGCAGAGTGACCGAAAGCTGCGTCCGAATTTGTTCCTGCTGCTCCGGCGGAAACACGTCGATTACGCGGTCGATCGTCTGCGGCGCGTCGGTGGTGTGAAGCGTGGCGAAGACAAGGTGTCCGGTCTCCGCGGCCGTTATGGCAAGCGAAATCGTCTCGAGGTCCCGCATCTCACCGACCAGGATCACATCGGGGTTCTGGCGCATACAGTGCTTCAGCGCCGCGGCGAAACTGTGCGTGTCCATCCCTATTTCGCGCTGGTTTATCTCGCTAAGCTTGTCCATATGCAGGAATTCGATAGGGTCTTCAATTGTGAGGATGTGGCATCTTCGATAGCGGTTGATGTGATCGACCATGGCCGCCAGGCTGGTGGATTTGCCCGAACCGGTCGGCCCGGTAACCAGAACCAATCCCCTTGGCCTTATGCAAATATCCTTAATAACCGGCGGCAGCATCAGATCGTCGATCGTTTTGATCTTTATCGGGATCGCCCGCAGGACCGCGCCTATGTGTCCTCGCTGTCTGAACACGTTTACACGAAAACGCGATAGTCCCCTGATCTCGTGAGACAAATCCAGTTCGAGAAACTCCCTGAACCGCTGCTTTCGCTCTTCATTGAGGATCCCGAAGATGAGCTGTTCGATGTCCTCGGGCTTGAGCACGGGCAAATCGGTGCGTATCAAGTCCCCGTGTATACGAAGAACAGGCGGCTCTCCAACTCTGAGGTGAAGGTCGGACCCTTCTCGATCCACCAACATTCGAAGAAGATCATCCAGATGCATGGCTCTTCGCTACGGCCGGCGCAGGAGCTGCTTCAGCTCGGTCAGATTGCCGGCGTTCGCATGCGCCTCCTCTTCAGTAATGAGCCCTTGCTTGAAGTAGTTTACAAGACACTGGTTCATCGTTTGCATTCCCCAGAAGGAGCCTTCCGAGATTGCGCCGTATAACTGGCCCGACCGCCCCTCTTCGATAAGCTTGCTTATCGTCGGGTTCGCGATCATGATCTCTATTGCCGCAATGCGACCCGATCCATCCGCTCTGGGCAACAGTGTCTGCGAGATAATGCCTTTCAGAGAGGTGGCCATTCTCATGCAGACCTGCGGCTTGTCATGGGGAGGGAACATATTAATAATCCGGTCCAGGGTTTCGGGTGCGCTGGTAGTGTGAACCGTGGAGAAAACAAGATGTCCCGTTTCACTGGCGGCCAGAGCCACATTCATCGTCTCAACGTCTCGCATTTCCCCAATGAGGATAACGTCCGGACTCTGGCGTACGACGTACTTGAGGGCGTCCGTAAACGATTCAGTGTCAATCCCGATCTCGCGCTGGTTGACTACAGCCATCCTGTCCTCATGTACGAACTCTATGGGGTCTTCGATGGTCACGATGTTGCATCTACGTTGGGAGTTTATGACGTCGATCATAGCGGCGAGCGTTGTGGATTTGCCCGAGCCGGTGGGACCGGTGATGAGCGCCAGGCCCTGTCGGTGTTTGGCCAGGTCAGTGAGCACGGAGGGCATCCCGAGATCGTCCAAGGTCATTATCTTGAGCGGGACAATGCGAAGGACTAGCCCAACGCTGCCCCGCTGCTGATACATATTGGCGCGGAACCTTGCCAGGTCTTCCACGGTAAAAGCGAGATCGAGCTCGTGCCGTCTTTCGAAGCGCCCGATTTGTTCCGTGTTCATTATGCTGTACGCCAGGTCTTCGGTGTCCGCCGCCGTAAGGGCGGGAAAGTCCGTCACTTCGATTCTGCCGTTAACCCGAAGGGCGGGCGGAACCCCCGTCTTGATGAAGATATCGGAAGCTTTCTTTTCCACCCCCAATTTAAGTATCGGGTTCAGATCCATAGCGCTCTTCTCCTTGTTAAGCGGTTCTTCTGGCGCGCACAGTCTGCACGATCAGCCAAACTGCGACGGCGACGCCTGCCGAGAGGATCAAGGGTATCAGAAAGGACAGGCCGCAACCTGTTCCGGACGGAGTCTGACCCGGCTGCGCGACCGTTGACAGGCCGAGAGTCGTAAAACCGGGATTCTTGATGTCAACGTGATATGTATAAGCCCGGCCGCTGGGCCTGAATCTGACGCGGACGTATTTGTTTTCAAAATCCCGCGGTCCGTGAAACTGAAACGCGGGTGTCATGGCGAAAATCAAGGAAACCGAACGGTGACGCTTCAAAGCGATAATGAGCGGTTCGACCGGCAGCGTTCCGGTCCGGTTGGGAAGCGCGTTTGCTGCCGTGAACTCAACGCTGCTCATCGCGGGCCGATAGGGGCCCGATTCCTGGTTGATTGACATCTGACGATCGCCGATTGGCCATCGGGTCTGCCTGACAATCGACTCCAGGTCCGACTGCGCCTCTTTCGTGGCGACGACACGCGAGTAAGTGAGCGCGGCTATTGCCGTTCCGGATGAATCTGTCGGGGCCAACAGCAATTGAACGTCGGGCTGAGGCGCCGACGTTTGTTTCTCGCCTGCCGCGGGCGCAGTAACGCCTCGAACGGGGCTTGTGGGCCCGCCGATCAGCAGGCACGGCACGACTATCGCAAACAGAACACGGCCCAACGCAGGAAGAACTGCGCCCCAATGCGCATTCCGCAGAGCGGGTACCTCCAGTCAGCTCGGTCAAAGCGCGGAGAAGTCTGGCGGCTACCGGAGCGCGGCCCCGGAAGCATCTGCAAAAATGGTGGAGCTGATGGGAATTGAACCCACGACCTCTTCCATGCCAAGGAAGCGCTCTCCCCCTGAGCTACAGCCCCACACACGCTGCACATTATAACGCGGCGGCGCGCTATTTGCAATCCCTAAATCCCTATTGCTTCTTCCAGGAAGACGGCAAGTTGGGAGCTAGGAGTTAGGAGTTAGGAGTTAGGAGTTGGGAGTTGGGAGTTAGGAGTTAGGAGCTAGGAGTTAGGAGTTAGGAGTTAGAAGGGGGCGGGCTTGGGCCTCAAAGAGGGGTGTTCAAGAACCCGGTGTTTCGGCATTTCAAGATTCCCGAAACACCAAATCTATGAGATCCACCATGATAACAGGTCCGATCCCCCCTCACCCCGACCCTCTTCCCGATAAACCGGGACAGGCCCGCCCAGGGGGAGAGGGGGCAGGTGGCACATGCTCCATTGCCTCGATAGCGTTCCCGCAAAACTGAACTGTTTCCCTTGAGCAGCCATTCGCAGGAACCCACTTGACTTGACCTGCGTATTAACTGTTGACCTTTTGTACGCACTATAGTAACATCATGTAGCGCACTAATCTTCGAAAGGAGCACGACGTATGTCAGGTAAAAGGCTAACTTTGTTGGCAGGCAGTATCGCCGCGCTGGCCATTTGCGCCACCGCCTTCGGGCAGGTAAAGCCGGCCAACAAACCCGCCGCCAAGCGGGCCCCCGCGGCGAAAGCCGCTAAGGCGCCGGCGAAATCGGCGGCGCCCGCTAAAGCGCCCATCGACGTTCTGGCGGCAGCGGGCCCCAACGCCGTTGTGGCGGTCATAAACGGGGAGAAGATAACGAAGAAGCAGTTGACCGACCTGCTGTGGGGCAACCAGGCGAACTATATTCTGGATCGTGCCGTCATCAACAATGTGCTTATAATCCAGCAGGCGAAGAAGGTCGGTGTCAAGATAACGAGTAAGGACATTGACGCGAAGGTCAAGGACATAGAGAAGAACAATCTCCAAGGCCGGACCATCGGTCAAGCCCTGGCCGAAATGGGTATCAGCCGGACTGCGTGGCTCGAGACTTCCGTGAAGCCTCAGCTTATGGTCGATAAGATCATCGAGAAGCAGGTTGCGGTGACCGATGCCGACATCGCCCAGTTCATCCAGGCGCGCCATGTCCTCATCCGCATCAAGCCAGGCACCGGCGACGAACAGAAGAAAAATGAGGAAGAGGCCAAGGCCAAGATCGATAAGATCGACGGCGAGATCAAGGGCGGCAAAGATTTTGCGGCCGCCGCCAATGAATACACCGAGGATCCCACGGGCAAGGACAAGGGCGGTTCGCTTGGCTGGTTCAAGAGAGGGCGAATGGTCAAAGAGTTCGAGGATGTCGCTTTCGCGCTTAAGCCGGGCGAGATCAGTGCGCCTGTCAAGACCTATTTTGGCTACCATCTTATAAGGCTTGACAAGCTCGGCAAGGCCGCTAACGCCGCTGAGAAGGCTGACATCAAGAAGCTGATTGCCGACGAGAAGAAGTCCGAGCTGCAGCGCAAGTTCTGGGGGGATCTGCGGACGAACGCGAAGATAGAGAACAAGCTGATCATAAAGCCGAAGCCCGTGGCAGGGGCTCCACCGCCTCCTCCGGCTCCTCCGAGGCCGGCGGCCGGCGCCTCCTTCACTCCGAGGCCCGCTATGCCGCCCGCGCCAAGGCCCACTGAGACTGCAAAGCCAGCCGAAACGCCAAAGCCGGCCGAGACGCCAAAGACGGAGGAAGCCAAACCGGCCAACACCGAAGCGCCGAAGTAATACGGCAAATCGAATGGCTGCTTTGTTTGAGCGAACGGTCCAGGAGACCGTTCGCTCCTTTATTGTCACGCGCCCAAAACTGAAGGAGGGATGTTCGTGGGAAAAGAGATCAGCGTGGGCCTCATCGGCCACCTCTTCATGGGGAAGGCCCACAGTCTCGGCTATAAGGACGTCGCGATGTTCTTCCCTGACATGGAACTAAAACCCAGGATGAAGATGCTCGTGGGGCTCGGTGAGGAAAGCGTCAGGAAGGCCGCCGAGCAGTACGGTTGGGAGAGTCACGGGACCGACTATAAGGCTTTGATCGCTCGCGACGACATCGACCTGGTCGATATAGCGACCGGGAACGACACCCACCGCGAGATGGCCCTGGCGGCCGCCGCGGCCGGTAAGCACATCTTTTGCGAGAAGCCGATGGCGATGAACGTGGCCGAGTGCAAGGATATGATCGCGGCGGTCGAAAAGGCCGGGGTCAAGCATTGCATCGACTTCAACTATCGCTGCGTTCCCGCCGTGGCTCTTGCCAGAAAGATGATCGACGACGGCCTGATCGGGAAGATCTACCATTGGCGCGGCGTGTATCTTCAGGATTGGATCATGGACCCGAAGTTCCCGCTGGTGTGGCGTCTGATCAAAGAGAAAGCCGGTTCCGGGCCGCACGGGGACTTGAACGCTCACCTGATCGACCTCGCGCGGTTTCTGGTCGGGGAGATCACCGAAGTCGTGGGCATGATGGAGACGTTCATCAAGAAACGGCCTCTGCTTGGTGAAGCAGTCGGTGGCTTGTCGGCCACAGCGCAAGAGGAAATGGGCGACGTTACTGTCGACGACGCCACCCTGTTCCTTGCCAGGTTCGCAAATGGCGCTGTAGGCTCCTTTGAAGCCACCAGATTTGCGGGCGGACGCCGGAACGGCAACAGGTTTGAGATCAACGGCAGTGAGGGGTCGATCGCATTCAACCTTGAGCGTATGAACGAACTCGAATACTACTCGAGAAACGATCCGGCGTACGCGCAGGGTTTCCGGACCATCATAGTCGGCGAGAGCGCGCATCCCTATATGGGCGCCTGGTGGCCGCCGGGTCACATAATCGGTTGGCAGCACACGTTTGTGCATCAGGTCTACAACCTGTGCAACTCCATAGGCAGAAACCAAATGCCGAGCCCCAACTTCTACGACGGGCTCAAATGCCAGCAAGTCCTCGAAGCGGTTGAAGTTTCAGTTGAAAACCGCGAATGGGTGAAGGTCGAACAGTAAGAAGACGCGATGCGCGCTGACGCCACCTCAGCCCTCCCCTGAAGAGGGAGGGGGCAAATAGGCTGTGCGATGGCCGGGACACTTCGTTCCGGCCATCGCGGTATTTCCCGAACATGCCGCAAGAAAAAGAATCCCGATCCTTCGGCAGCAGAGCGGTAGCGATGTTGCCGAAGGACGCGCAAAAAAGAATCTCATTCTTGACCCAGGTCAACTACTCTCTTGCTGGAACAAGGTAAAATCAAGCTGCAAGAACATTCCAAGGCAGTTAGGAGAACCAAGAATGCCGACAGTCCTGCGACAAGTAATCCATATAGACGAAGAGAAGTGCGACGGATGCGCTCTGTGCGTCCCGAGCTGCGCTGAAGGCGCGCTGCAGATCATCGACGGCAAAGCCAGGCTCGTGTCCGACAAGTTTTGCGACGGCTTGGGCGCGTGCCTCGGCGAGTGTCCTCAGGGAGCGATCACTTTTGAAGAGCGCGAGGCGGAAGTATACGACCAGTCCGCCGTGGTCGACCGGTTGAAGACAATGGGCCTGGAATACGTTCCGCACAGCCACGACCACGACGAGGGCCACAAGGGCGGACACGCCCATGAGGCTCACCACGCGCACGGTCCAGGCGCTTTTTCCTGCCCATCGGCAAAAACGATGGATTTCCGGACAGATACGGCAGCGTCCGAGACGCACGCCGAAACAAGCGCCAGGCAGGAGTCGGAGCTGCGCCAGTGGCCGGTTAAGATCAATCTTGTGAGCCCGCAAGCGCCGTACTTTCAGGACGCGGATCTTCTGATCGCCGCTGACTGTGCTCCTTTCGCCTACGCCAATCTTCATCCGGACTATCTTAAAGGCAAGGCGGTTGTTATCGGTTGCCCCAAATTCGACGATCTGGATGACTACCGGCAGAAGCTGACCGCCATCGTGCAGCACAACAACGTGCGGAGCATAACCGTTATGCACATGGAAGTCCCATGCTGCACGGCGTTGTTGTACGCGGCGAAAGACGCTGTTGAGACTGCTGGAAAGTCGATACCCGTGGAGACTGTGGTCGTAAGCCTGCGGGGCGATATCAAGTAGCGCGCTGAGGACTGTTAAACAGGATTTTGAGCTTCCTACTGACTCCCATCGGAAACTACCTCCTTCATCTGGCCGGTCCGCGAAAGCGGACCGGCATTTCTTCGTGCGGAGAGTTGAGTGTTGAAAGTTGAATGTTGAACAGCCTTCCACCCGATTTAGAGGTCAGAGGTTGGTTAGAAGTGACCCCACCCCGACCCCACCCCAACCCTCCCCCAAAGGGGGAGGGGGTTAGCCCGACTCGCTCGACTCTCTCGACCCTCTCACACAAGGTTCTCCGGGTTCAACCCCTGCAGATAATCCGGCACGAACCTCCCGTCCTTACGTATAAGCTCGTCGTCGAAGGATATCTCCCCGCCGCCGAATTCCTCGGTCTGGATCAGCACCATGTCCCAATGGATTTTCGACCTGTTGCCGTTATCTGCTTCCTCGTACGCCTGGCCGGGGGTGAAATGGATCGAGCCGCAAATCTTCTCGTCGAACAGGATATCTCGCATGGCCTTCTTGATATATGGATTGAGGCCAATAGAGAACTCACCGACGTAACGCGCGCCCTCGTCCGCGTCTAATACCTCGTTGAGAGCCGCCGTGTCCGAGCCGGTCGCATCGACTATCTTGCCATCCTTGAACTCCAACCGGACATCATCGAAGAGCTTGCCCTGGTAAACGGTCCCGGCGTTGAAATGGATCACGCCGTTCACGCTGTCTCTGACAGGCGCGGTGAACACTTCACCGTCCGGTATGTTCCTGTCCCCGTCGCACTGTATGGCCGGTATGCCCTTGATTGAGAACCGCAGGTCCGTGTCCAACGGACCTCGTATGATTACCTGGTCCGTTCTATCCATCCGTTCCTTCAGCGGACGCTCCGCCTGCGACATCTTCGCATAGTCCAGCGTGCATACATCAAAGTAGAAATCCTCGAAACCCTCGGTGCTCATCCCTGCAAGCTGGGCCATCGATGGCGTCGGCCATCGCAAGACGACCCATTTGGTGTTGTTGACCCGGTAATCCTGCACGGGCTTCTGGCACAGTTCCCGGTATACCCTCATCCGATCGTCGGGCACATCCGAAAGCTCAGTGATGTTTTGTGATCCGCGAAGCGCGATGTAGCATTGGATATCCTTCATCAAGTCGAGCTGGTTGCGGCCTATGATCTCCATTTGCTCCGGCGTGGCGGTCATATACAACGAGCGCAGCACGATCGACTGGTTTACGTTGACGAACGGCAGCCCGCCGGCCTCCGCGACTCTATTGATCAACGCGGTCACCATCTCCGCCGGCGCATCGTAGGCGTCTATCAGGACTCGCTGGCCGGTCTGGACCTTTGTGGAGTAGGTGACGAGTAAATCGGCGAGTTTCTTCATTCGTGGGTCGATCAATGAGGTTCCTCCTGGTTTGGCTGGTAGCGCCTCAATAATAGCGCCAATCCGCCCGCACGGCAAAGCTTCAAAAATGACGAGTGAGTTCAGTTTCGCGGGAATGTCATTCCGACCGAAGTGGAGGAATCTGCTTTTTCCGGTTGCGTCACGCTCAAAAGCAGATTTCTCGACTCCGCCGGCGCTCCGCTCCTAAGGAAGCGCCCCGTTTCGGGATTTCCGGGTTGGGACCCGAA
>JAUSGG010000080.1 GCA_030649165.1 Armatimonadota bacterium | reverse complement strand
CCTGAGCGCCAGCGAAGGATCTCGTATCACGAAAATACCACGTGAGGTTTGAACAGGCCCCACCTGGCGCAGTAGCAAAACAAGATTCTTCTCTTCGTTCAGAATGACAATCTCCGGGGCGTTGTTCGTGAATAATACAGGTTAGGAGATAGAGTTTAATGGCATTGCCGAAAGTCACCGTAAATGCCCCCCACCCTACAATCGCATACGCGGCGGAAGAGCTTCGTCGGTATTTGGAGCAAATCGGCGCGGATGGCGCGGGGGAGATTCGGATTGGATTGGCGTCGGGATTTGCGGAGGTCGAAGCGTTCGATGTCGCTGACGCCGAGGTGGATGACGCAATCGACATCGATGTACGCGGCGGCAGCGGCCATATCGCGGGCGTGAACCCGAGGAGCGTTCTGCCTGGCGTTTACCGGTACCTGAGCGAGCTTGGCTGCCGGTGGGTCAGGCCGGGCGCGGACGGGGAGTTCGTTCCGCGGCTGGAGTCGCTGCCGGACGTGAAGCTCAGGGAGACAGCTTCTTATCGCCACCGGGGCATCTGCATAGAGGGATCGACCGGTTTCGAGCACGTCAGAGACCTGATCGATTGGATGCCGAAGGTCGGCTTCAACGCTTACTTTACGCAGTTCCGAGAGGCGCACACCTTCTGGGACAGGTGGTATTCCAAAGGCGACGACCCGGCTTCGCGGAACAAGCCGATCTCTATCGAGGACGCCCGTGAATACATCCGGCGCACAGTCACGGAGCTGGAAAAGAGAGACATGTTATATCACGCGGTCGGGCACGGGTGGACCTGCGAGCCGTTCGGCATAAGTGGAATGGGCTGGGAGCAGCATGAAGGCGAGCCGCCGGAGAGCGTCAAGCAGTACCTGGCCGAGTTGGACGGCGAGCGCAAGTTCTGGCACGGCGTTCCGCTGAAC
Organism: Armatimonadota bacterium; assembly: GCA_030649165.1. Taxonomy (GTDB): domain Bacteria; phylum Armatimonadota; class UBA5829; order UBA5829; family JAUSEB01; genus JAUSGG01. Next base: position 20,506 of record JAUSGG010000080.1, on the reverse strand, counting down.
ACGAACCTTTGCTATGGGAACCCGGAGGCGCGCCGGATTATCAACGAGGAGATAGCGGATTACTCGGAAAAACACCCTGAGATCGACATAATGCACTTTTGGCTGGCCGACGGGTCGAACAACAACTGCGAGTGCGAGCTGTGCCGCGACGCGAGACCCTCGGACCTGTACGTGAAGATGCTGAACGAGCTGGATGAGTTGATGACGGCGAAGGGATTGAAGACGCGGATCGTCTTCCTGATCTACGTCGATCTGCTCTGGCCGCCGGAGAAGGAGCGGATACAGAACCCGGACAGGTTCATTCTGATGTTCGCGCCGATTACGAGGACGTACGCAACTTCATTCTCGCCGAGCGGAGAACTGCCGCCGCTGCCGCCATACGAGCGGAACAAACTGGAATTTCCTTCGACCGTCGAGGCGAATGTGGCGTTCCTGAAGGCGTGGCAGGAGGGATTCGCGGGCGACAGTTTCGATTTCGACTATCACCTGATCTGGGACCATTATCTGGACGGCGGCTATATGCGGATTTCGAGGATTCTGTCGGAGGACATGAAGAACCTGAAGAGCATCGGCCTGAACGGACTGGTGAGCTGCCAGGTTCAGCGGGCGTTTTTCCCGACCGGACTGCCGATGACGGTGATGGGCAAGACGCTTTGGGACAGATCGATCGATTATGAGCAGTTGGCGGCGGATTACTATGCGGCGGCGTACGGGCCGGACTGGCGTGCCGTTATGGAGTATCTGACGAAGCTGACGGAGTTGTTCGATTACCCGTATCTGAGGGGCGAGAAGCCGAAAGTGAACCCGGAGTCGGCGGAGAGTTTCGGCCGAGCCGCGAAAACGATGGACGAATTCCGGACGGTGATCGAGCGTCACGTCGATCCTTCGGCAGCGACGCTCCGCTCTGCTACCGAAGGATCGGGTGATTGCTGGTCGAAGTCGTGGGACTACCTGCGGCTGCACGGTCAGGTCTACGGCAGGCTGGCGCGGGCGTTCCAGGCGCGCGCCGACGGTGATGACAAGAAAGCGGCGGGCATTTGGGAAGAGGTCAGGGCGTTCGTCTTCGACAACACTGAAGGGCTGCACCCGGCGTTCGACATTTTCCTGTTTGTTTCGGTGGTTGGGGGGAATTTCCGGCCGGAGTGAGGTTAGGTTCAGGGAAAGCCACAGATGAACGCAGATGGGTGTCGGGATTGGGACATTCTGGTTTGGCTGCCCTGCCGCGGGAACTGACTTGGACGTTATTCGATGGGTTGGTTGTGTGAGGCCGTTCCGCAGGATAGAACGGGGAGCTTCCACCCTCACCCCTGCCCTCTCCCTCATAGGGGGAGGGAGTTTACGCTCAGACGCTATCTGTGCTTATCTGTGTTCAAGTTCATCGGTGTTTATCCGCGTTCTTCCCTTAACCCCACGTTCTTCCCTTAACCCCACCTTGCGGAACACTTACTCCGCCCTTACTTCTTCCGCCCGCAGATAGACTTGTCCCTTGTCGGTTTGCTTCACCTCCGCCAGGACGCTGACATTCCTGCCGTGGTCGTTCACCGGGTCCAGGTCGCTGAGGCCGGTCACGTACATGCACCGCTTCAAGTCAGATATGATCCAGTCGCTCCTGGTCACGGGCGGTCCGGACTCACAGCCGGTTACGCCCCGCGGAACGCGCCAGCCGTAGTACACGCCGGAGACAGAGACAGTCTTCCCCAGATACTGTTCCGGTTTGGCAAGAATATCGGATATCTTCGCCGCCGACACACGCCTTGGTACTATTTTGATGGCCTTCGACAAGACAGGCGGACGTTCTCCGGAAGTGGTCAACTGCGCGGACACAACGTAAGAGCCAATGGGGACCTGCCTGCCGTCGTTGTCCTGCTGGTTCCAAGTGGTGGAAAACGTCTTGCTCTGACCCGGCGCCAGATTGAGATGAGTGAGGGCCTGGGTGAAGAACTTGCCGCGTGACCAACGCCATACCTCCGTCCCGTCGCGCGTCACCCAGAAGTCGAACTGCTGACCCGATGAGAAGGTGAACAGCATCACGCGGTCGGTGTTGTTCATAACCACCAACTCCATCCGAACCGGCTTTCCTATCGGGTATTCGGTAAGATTTGTTCTAAGTTCCATTCCTTTGGGCGCGGGTCCAGGCGCCGGCCTCTCGGCGCAAGGCGCTCGCTTCAGGTCCGTGATCGTGTACACTCCTCGTAATTGCCCCTTCGCCATCAGCCGCCCCGTTATCCTGTCGCCGGGAAGCAAATAGTAGGCGACTAAGTTAGCATTCGTGGGGGCAGGCCCGAGGTACGGACGGCCTTTACTATCCCTTACGTAGTACGGAGTGACCACAATCGTCCTTCCCACCGAGCCTTTGGGAGAGCAGGACACGTCCGCCAGTTTGACCTTCACGTCCCCCGGATACTTCCCGCGGTCCACCCGCGAAACCGTCGCCGATATAGCCACGTCCCGCCGCTGAGCGCTGGCGGGACTCAAGATGGCGGGCACAACCGCGGCCACCGCAATGCAAGCAATAATCACTCCTCGCCTCAACATCGTTCCCCCCATCGGATCACATTATCTGCGTTCAAGTGGTCTTCCCTGAACCCCTGCTCCCGGTGTTCGCCGTACCCCCCGACTCCCCTCTCCATCTCCGCAATCTTCCGTATCCGCCTCGCGTGCCGTTCCGCTCCGCTGAATGGCGTGTCCAGCCAGGCGTCTACGATCTCCTCCGCTTTCTCCTCATCAAGAAACATCGCCCCCAACGCCAGCACGTTCGTGTCGTTGTGCTCGCGGGTCAACCTCGCAAGCTGTTCGTCGTGGACGAGCGCGGAGCGCACTCCCGGGATTTTGTTGGCGACGATGTCCACGCCTATACCTGAATCACAGACGACTATCCCCCGATCGACCTCGCCATCGGCCACTTTTCGGGCCGCCGGGCCGGCGTAATCCGGGTAATCATCGCCCGGCTGATACGTAAACGGGCCGGTATCAATGACCTCGTGCCCCTCCCGTTCAAGATAAGCTTTAATCTTCTCTTTCAGCTCAAACCCGGCATGATCGGCGGCAATAGCGATTCTCAAATCTTCCCTCCGGCTGTTTGTCTATGGTATTCTGGGTAGAATCCCCAAGGTTGCTTGCCTTGCGACATTACGTTAACTCAAGGAGACACCCTATGTCCATACCCTTGTCTCTGGACTTCACGCGCCTGGAGCCGGATGTGACGCTTGAAGAAATCCTGTCCTGGCAGGACGCCGTATCGGAGTGCCACGAACAACTCCATTCCGGCACAGGTCCGGGATCGAAATACCGCGGATGGCTCGATCCTCACGGTATGATACCCGAAGCCGAGGTCGAAAGAATCACGCAGGCGGCGGATGAGTTGAGAAATGCGTCCGACGTCCTGGTGGTTGTGGGCATCGGCGGCTCGTATCTCGGCGCGAGAGCGGTTATCGAGGCTCTGGGAGGCAGAGACAAGGAACGAGTCATCTTCGCGGGCCAGAACATATCCGCAAGTTACCATAAGGATCTGCTGGACAGTCTGGACGGAAAGCGCGTGGCCGTGAATATAGTCTCGAAATCCGGCACAACGACCGAGCCCGCCATTGCGTTTCGCCTCCTTCGGAACTATCTCAAGAAGAAGCGCGGCGGGACGTTGGACCCCAAGCTGATCGTCGCCACCACCGATCCACAGGAAGGCGCGCTCCGGGAGATGTCAAGGACTGAGGGCTACCGGACGTTCGTAGTGCCGGGGGATCTGGGCGGGCGGTATTCCGTGCTGTCGGCGGTCGGGCTTCTGCCGATTGCATACGCCGGGCTAGACGTCCGAAAAATGATCGACTCCGCGGCCGATTGCGCGAAAGCGTGCGAGAATCCGGATTTGGAGCATAACCCTGCATATCTTTACGCCGTAATCCGTAACATTCTCTACAGAAAAGGAAAGGCGATCGAGATATTGGCCACTTTCGAGCCGAGGCTGCATTACCTGGCCGAGTGGTGGAAGCAACTGTTCGGCGAGAGCGAGGGGAAGAGCGGCGTCTCGATCTTCCCGGCTTCGGTAGAGTTCACCACTGACCTGCACTCCATGGGCCAGTGGATTCAGGAAGGCAGGCGGATCATATTCGAGACGTTCACCGATATCGAGGGCGGCGAGCCGGAACTGCGAGTCCCGAAAGATCCAACAGACGCCGACGAGCTGAACTACCTGAGCGGCAAAACGCTGCACGAAGTGAACAGAATGGCGTACCGCGCCACTTCGCTTGCGCACAGGGAGGGAGGCGTTCCCAACCTGACCTTGCGAATGCCGCGCCTGGACGAAACCACGCTGGGCGCCTTACTCTACTTCTTCGAGAAAGCCTGCGCCATAAGTGGGTATTTACTAGGTGTAAACCCATTCGATCAACCGGGCGTGCAGCTATATAAGGATTATATGTTCGCCCTTTTGGGCAAACCGGGTTACGAAGGGTTGCTGGAGAACATCGAGAAATCGTTTGAGTCCGAGGATTCTAACTCCTAACTTCTAACTCCTGGGAGGCAGGCATAATATGAGCGTTTCCATCGAAACCTACGAAGACCGCAAGGTCGTGGATTTAGTGCGCAGGCTGGCCATCGAGGATTACAAAGGCCCAGGCAAGCTTGAGTTCGAGAGCCGTGAAAAGTACAAATGGCTCAAGCAATTGGGCAGCAGCCTTTGGCTCGACACCGGCGACCTCGCCGCCGCCCGACAGGTCTGGTCTAGCGAGATCGAGGCCCTGACGACCAACAACACCCTGGTAAACCAGGTAGTACAGACGGGCAAGATGGACGGGCTGATCAGCTACGCGACGAAGGAAATTCGCAAGGCCTGCCCGGGCATCTCAGACCAGGAAATGGTCGTCGAGATCGCGTTCCTCGTGAACGCCAGACTCGCTCTCAGCCTGGTCGAGGAGTTGGGCGCGCGCGTTAGTGTAGAGCTGCATCCTGATTCGAGCGGGGATGTACACAGGACTCTCGCGTACGCCAGGCGGTACTACGAGATCAACCCCGACTTCTTTTACGTGAAAGTTCCGCTGACCCCGGACGGTTTCATCGCGGTAAGACAGTTGTCGGCGGAGGGAATTCCCATAAACTACACTCTGGGGTTCTCGGCCCGGCAGAACTATCTCGCGGCGCGATTTTCGCATCCGAGATTCGTCAACGTCTTCCTCGGAAGGTTGAACCAGTTGGTCGAGGAAAACGGCGTGGGCCGTCCGGAGAACATAGGCGAGAAGGCTGCGCTGGCTTCGTACGAAACGGTCAGAAGCTTGCGAGAGCTCAAATCGGGAATCTCGACACTGCAGATTGCCGCAAGTATGAGGAACGGCAAGCAGGTCGCCGACCTGGCAGGCATTGACGTGCTGACGATACCTCCCAAGGTCGCCGGGGATTACCTGGAAATGGACATAACGAGGGAGAGCTTGAGGCCGCTCCGGTCGGACGATCTCACCGTGACCCTGGACACAGGCAGAGCCGTGGAGGCGAGCGCAATACACCGGCTGTGGGAGATCGACGAGCAGTTTATCGCATTCGTCGAGGATGCCGTAAAACAGGCGGACCAACTGGTAGAAGGCCGGGATTTGGTTCAGCTATCCGCAAAACACGGAGTCAATCTTTTCCACGAGTGGACGAAAGAGGACCGCCGGATAATCCGCCAGAAAGGCAAGATTCCCGATCTGTCGCAGTGGCCGGGCGCCCCGGTCGATGACCTCATGTCCATCTCCGCGCTGGAGGCGTTTGCGAAGGACCAGACGGAGCTCGATGACCGGATCGCCGGCCTGGCAGCCGCCGGATAAAGTGAAAATAGAGTCTGAACCTCCCCCTAACCCCCTCCTAAGAGGAGGGGGAACTCCCTCTCCTTGCAGGAGAGGGTTGGGGTGAGGTCCTCTTTGCTCTTCTCCTGTTCTAACTAAGCCAACGCCTGCTCTATCGCCTTCGCCTGCCGGAGCACGCCGGGCAAATCCTTCAACCGCAGCATAGTCGCGCCGTCGGAAAGCCCCTTTTCCGGCCGCGGGTGGACCTCCAGGAACAGCGCGTCGATCCCCACGGCAACCGCCGCTCTAACCAAATGCGGAACGTATTCCCGCGCCCCGCCTGACGCCGTCCCCGCTCCGCCGGGTCGCTGGACGCTGTGAGTAGCGTCGAACACGACCGGGTATCCGTACGACCTCATGGCCGGCAGTGAGCACATATCGACAATCAACGTATTGTAACCGAACGAGGCTCCTCGCTCGGTCAGGAGCAAATCTTCGTTACCCACGCTGACGACCTTATCGACCACGTTCTTCATGTCCCAGGGCGCGAGGAACTGGCCCTTCTTGACGTTGATCGGCTTCCCCGTAGATGCCGCGGCCACAACCAGGTCGGTCTGCCTGGACAGAAAGGCGGGCACCTGGAGCACATCCACAACCTCGGCCACAGGTTCGACCTGCCAGACCTCGTGGACGTCCGTCAAGACCGGAACGCCCAGCTCGGATTTGACGGCGGCGAGTATCTCCAGACCCTGGTCCATACCGGGTCCCCGGAAGGAGCCGACTGATGTGCGATTCGCCTTGTCGAATGAGGCTTTGAATATGTAAGGTATGTTCAATGTTCCGGCGATTTCCTGGACCTTAGAGCCGATCTCAAGACACAGGTCGCGGCTCTCGATCACACATGGCCCCGCTATCAGCGCAAGCGGAGCGCCACCCCCTATCACAACATCGCCGATCTTCACTCGTCTCGTCATTCGATTCCTCCACTCGATACCAGCGCCCGCACCCGCTCCAAATCCTCCGGAGTATCAACCCCGATCGGCCGGGCGCTCGTCTCGATCATCTTTATCCTGTGCCCGTTTTCCAAAGCTCGAAGTTGTTCGAGCGATTCCGCCTTTTCGAGCACGGTCGGCGGGCTCGAAGTAAACTCCAGCAAAAAGTCTTTGCGATAGGCGTAAACGCCAATGTGACCGTATACCCGAGTTGGCATACCTGTATCTCTGATGTAGGGTATCCGCGAGCGCGAAAAATATAGCGCGAAGCCGTTCCGATCGACCACGACCTTCACAAGGTTCGGGTCGTCGGGGTCATCCGACTCGTCCAGGGGACGCATAAGGCTGCCCATCCGGATAGAGTCGTCTTCCGCCAGCGCCGACGCCAACCGCGCGACCGCGCGCGGCTCCAGCAGCGGCTCGTCCCCCTGGACGTTGACGATGATCTCGCCGGTGTCCATCTTGCGGCAGACCTCCGCGATCCTATCAGAGCCGGACCTGTGTTCCGTCGAGGTGAGCACCGCTTGGCCGCCGAAAGCCTCCACCGCCGCCAGTATCTCCGGATCGGGCGCCGCTACGATCACGCTGTCAAAGCAGCCCGCCGAAACCGCGCGTTCGTAGACCCACTGTATGATCGGCTTGCCGCACAAGTCCAGGAGAGGTTTGCCCGGCAGCCGCGTGGACGCCATCCTGGCGGGGATGATCGCTGTTATTCGTGTCGACGCGCGCAATCCGCCCAAATACGCTATTCCTTTTCCGCTATCTCCAATATCCGATCGAGAATGCTCGTAGTGGAATATCCTTCCACCAGTGGGATAAGTATAACCTGTCCGCCATAATCTTGTACAACCTTGGCCTCCGGCATCTGGTCGAGCGTGTAGTCCCCACCCTTCACGTGAATGTTGGGCCGAAGCTCGCTCACTATCTCGACCGGCGTCTCTTCCGAGAACAGCGCGACGTAATCCACGCATGCAAGCGCGGCGACAACCTCTGCCCTCTCGAATTGGGGCACTATGGGCCGCTTGTCGCCTTTGTGGATCCGCACCGAAGCGTCGGTATTGACCCCGACCACCAGGCAATCGCCCAGCGCCCGCGCCTGTTCCAGATAGCGAACGTGGCCCACGTGCATTATGTCGAAGCAGCCGTTGGTGAAGACCACCGTCTTGCCGTCCGACTGAAGGCGGCTTACGATCTCATGCAGTTCCGACCTGCGTTTGATCTTGTTCGCGGCGGTGTTCTCGAACCGTGACGCGCTCTCGTGACTATTCAACCAGTTCTCCAACCGTTTTGCGAATTTCGTCGGCCGATATGGCGCCGGCCCTCAAAATGCGCGGCGGGGCCACGGTCGTATCCACAACCGTAGACGCCATGCCGTAACGCGCGGGACCGGCGTCCAGAACGACTTCGACAAACGCGCCGACCTGCCTTATCGCCTCCTCCGCATCGCGCGGATCCGGCTCACCTGACACATTGGCGCTCGTTGCGACTATCGGCGTTCCCACCTCGCGAAGAATGGCGAGCGCGACCGGATCATCGGGAATGCGAACACCCACCGTGTCTCCGCCCGCCGTAACAATATCCGGAATCCCCGCCTTCCTTCGTACCACGAGAGTGATCGGCCCCGGCATCCAGCGCTCCGACAACAGCCGCGCCGCTTCCGACAGCTCATCTGACACTTCTTCCAGCTTCGCCCGATATCCTACCTGCACCGGCAGCGCGGCCATAAGCGGGCGTTTCTTCGCTTCGAAGACCTTCATCACGGCCTGAGGGTCGAGCGCATTGGCCGCCAACCCGTATACGGTCTCGGTCGGGAAAATCACCAGACCTCCCGCGCGAATGACCGCGGCAGCCTCTCGCACGGCGGCAACATCAGGATCGGCGGAATCTACTTTGAGGACTCGCATTCCAGAACAACCACCCTCTCCAGGCCGGCAAGGTCCCTGCGTGTCTCGATCAGCTTCAGCCCCTGACTTCGCCCGACCTCCCCAATCGGCGCTGCAAGACCGGGATCGATCTCCAGAAAAACCCTCCCCCGCGGAACGAGCAGGCGCGGCGCGGCGGCCAGTATGCGACGGTAGAAGACCAGCCTGTCCGCTCCGGCCAGCGTCGCCAGCTTCGGTTCGCGCCGGACCTCCGGCTGCAGCGATTCCTCGTCAGCGCCGGCAATGTAAGGGGGGTTTGAGACCACCGCGTCCAGACGACCCTCCAGCCTTTCATCGAACAACGGCCCGGCCAGGTCGCCGACCAGGACTTTCACTCTATCCCCTACCCCGTGCCGCTCGGCGTTGCGGACCGCGGTCTTCACCGCCGCCTCCGATATCTCCGTCGCGTACACCTTCGCTCCGGGAAGCTCCCTGGCCACGGCAACGGCGATTGCCCCGCTGCCGGTCCCGATGTCCGTCACAATCGGAAATGGCCGTCCGCGCAGCCATTCCACGCAAGACTCGACCAATATCTCTGTCTCCGGTCTGGGAATCAACACGGACGGGTTCACCTCAAATTCCATCCCCCAGAACTCCCATTTGCCGATCAGATACGGCAGCGGATGACGTTCGCGTCGCTTCCCGACAAGCTCGCGGAAATGCCGCGCCTGCGCGTCGGAAAGCTCGACATTCCCGTGGGTGATAAGCTGCGTCCGAGTAAGTCCCGTGACGTGGCACATCAGCAGCTCGGCGTCGAGGCGGGGAGTATCAACCCCGGCCACCTGCAACTCGGCGGCAGCGACCCGAAGCTCGTGTTCGACAGTCCGCGAAGTGTTAGCCATAACAGAGTTCAAAAATAGCGATTGTGGTCCTTTTCGACCATCATCGCGAGAGCACGAACGTAATCCCCTCTCCCTTGACGGGAGAGGGTTAGAGCCTGCCCTGAGCGCAGCGAATGGGGTGAGGGTGAAATCTTCTCTTGATTCCTGAATTGTTACTTAGCCCCTGTTTCCTCTACATCGACGTGTAATGCCCAAGGTATTTCCCCGGATTCTTCACCATATCGTTCACCCGTTCCAGGACGCGCGCGACTATCGCGTCAACAGCCTTCCGCCCATAGTCTGCCGAAAACTCCTTAGCCGCTCCCGATTGCCTGACGCCTTCCGAAACGAGCGACAGATCCACCGACTTCGGATCCAGGGCCATCATGATCGAAGTCTCCCACGGTCCGGCGTGATCCCCTCCCGCCCTCGCAAACTGCTCCCCCACGAGCTCATATCCGGTGAAGACCCACCCGGTGACCGGCTGGTGCGGGCAGCGGCGCGCGGTCTGACGAAAGACGGACATCGCGCCTCTTCCGTGGTCGAGGAGCGGGTAATGGCCGGCGGAGACGATTATGAACCGGAAACCCATGCTCGCGATCTGGTTGAGGATATGTATGAGCAGATGCTGATATGCGGCGGCCTGTTCAGCCACACTAAAGGGCGTGAAGTATTGGCCGAAATTCTCCTTCGGCAGCTCGTACTCGTCCGCCATTTGCGTGTCCACTTGCGCTTCGATCCGGTTCTCCCCGTAAAAGAGGGCCGGAAACACGACTCCCCCACCCCGTCTGGCGCACTCGACCGCTATTCCGTGGGCCTTCAGCGCGTCCAGACCGAGTGGATTGTGCTCGTCGTGCCATTCCAGTGTCCCTATCGGTAGGTAAGCGACAGGAAACGCCTTCCGCCGGGCGACCATTTGGGCCGGCTTGAGCATCTCGTATCTCACTTCCACAGATTCGCCCCGCGGCTGCGCGGCAGCCTCCGAAACCGCCGCGGACGAGATGGCCCCCGCGGCCAGCCCCGCCATTCCGACATCCTGGATAAACTCCCGCCTGCTTATACGTTTCATCGTGAACTCCCCTCCCGCGGGCGCTAGCGCCCTTCTCCGCTTTTCACTTCTCCGCCAAGCTCCGCAATCCGTTCCGCGGCCCTTTCTCTCCAACTCTTGAACGGGTCCGTGTCCGGCCCAGGATGCGTATCGTGGAACGCCTGCAGCGCCTTTATGGCTTTGCCGGAATCGCCCTCCAACGCGTAGCTGTTGGCGATATTGAACTCCGCGTTGGCCTTCATCCATTTGGATGGAGTGCGGCTGCCGATCTGCGTCCACCACTTGCGATATTCATCGAAACGCTTCTCCTTCAGCATCGCATCCATTCTGGAAGCGGTTGAACGGCGTTCTCGCGGAGGCGCAATTCTGGGAAAAGCAGCGTGCGGCTCGGCTTGATACCAATACGCGACGGACGAGAAGTCATCGGAACGGTCGTTGGTTTCTTCGTAGCCGTGCTCCATCATCACCTTGATCGACTTGTCGAACGGGATTGCATCTTCGAGGTGGAACCGGTACACGGAGAACTCGCTGCCTATCACCCAGTCGTCCTGCCCCAGAGGCGCGCCGAAGCGCATGGCAGAGGTGTTATTGCCAAATCCCCAGGAATGGCAGAAGTAATCCTCGGTCCCGGTGCCCTTCAGCGTCAGCTTCGCGTTGCCGTCCACATAGATCAGATCATCGCCTTCTCCCCACCAATGCGGCTCGTTCTGACGCGCGTACAGAAAACAGCCGACGTAGTGCCCGCGGCCTCCGGCGTCCAGAATCGTGTAGCTGTCGTGGGTAAGTATCGGCTTCTCCTGGCGGTACTGCGCGTGAAAGTACAGAAGATTTGTCTTCGGTTTCTGGTGGACCTGATAATCCACGCAATAGTAGAAATCTGAAATCTCCGCCCCGCCGAGGTTCTGCACGGTTATCCTGGCGCCCTTGCGGAACGGCATTGGGAAGAAGCAATTCATGCCCTTGTTGTTGCCAATGGCCATTGGAAGGCTTTCATACGTATAATAGCGTCCGTGTCCAAGGCCGAAGAACTCACCCATCGGAGACTCGACGCTGGGGGTCTTTTCCCCGTCCCAGTAGATCCTGAGAATGACGTCTCTCAGCAAATCCAGATCTTCGGGGCCAAACGCGGTCATCCAGAAGTGGACGATTTGCCCTGGCCCGTTGATCTGAGCCAGGACACGAGTCTCCCCTGCTCTTATCCGATTCGTCTGCAGACCATCGGAGTTCCCGCCCGTCTTGTCGTTGCTGGAAATCCTGGCCATCTTGTACGGACGAGGGGCGGCGAGATCATCCAGAACAGCCGCCGTGCACGGTAAACACGCGGCCACAAAGATAGCGGAGCAAACCAGGCGCCTCAGTGTTTTCCCCAACATACTCTATACCTCCTGTTCCCGTTCCCGCCCCCTGACGGACAGTGTGGAATAGCGGTTCACGTAGATATGGTAGGCCAAGGAGAGAAAGGAAGTCAATGCGGATGTGGTTGATGGTTGACGGTTGCGTCCGACCTGTCCGACACATCCGACTCCTTCGACTCCTTGACTCTCTCGACTCCTTCCACAAACTTTCTCTATGCTTCCTCCTTGAAGGATAACCGGGCAAAGATGTAGAATAACTCGACAGAAGTACAATTTCGAGCGGTGTGCCTGTGTGATGGGCTCCTGGAGCCGGCCCTAGGAAACCTGGAGGTCGCAGGGATGGACCTGGTCAACATAGCTGAACGACTTGACGCCGACGAGAAGTTGAAGCTGAAGTACAGGTGCTTCGTCAAGAGCGGCTACGGTCAGCCACACAGAGAAACAGTGCGCTTCGATAAGCTGCTGGACGTGGAGCCGGAGCGAGGGGTGCTCTTCGTATCGTTTGACGATAGAGACGTGATCTGGGTCCACATTCAGGAAGCTCTGGAAATACTGCCGGACGACGGAGTATATGGTGAGGCGGCAGGCTATTGACCGATAGCTCGGTCAATCCTGAGGCAGCCCGCCGCCCAGGAGGTTACATACTCATTTTATCCGGCGTTTTACCTGTTGACAACTGTTAAAACTACCAGGAAAACCGATCTCTTCGGGCGCGCCAGTGCGGTTGTCCACATTCTCCGCAACGCGATAGGCGCCGCGTTGCGGCGCGCATTCCCGGTTCATCTTCCCCAGCCGTTTACTGGTTTATCCACAGATTATCCACAGCCTTTGTGGACAATCGCGGAATCTGCCAGCGCGTACAGATTCCGCGAGTTATCCACAGCGGGCTGTGGAAAAGTCACCTGTCCGAGCCATTGCTTCCAAGGGTTTCGATGCGCGTAGAAACAGGGGCCGTGCTTAGCGCCCAGGGCGGTTTGCCCGGCTGACGAATGCTGATTACGCCGCTGCGTCGCTCTATTGTGTAGGCGGCCAGTGCGAAGTCCGCCCTTTTCGTTGTTGGAGGATCCATCTCACCCGTGACCAGGACCATCTCGCCGTCGTCGAGAGCAATAGGCATATAGGAGGTTGGGCAGGTTTCCATCCGGACGCTGCCGGTTCCGTCGCGCAACAGGAAACTGTTTTGACCCAGGGGATAGGCGCGGCCTTGCAGCGCTACATATCTGCCGTAATCTCCGCTTTGCGCCTGGCGGATGCCACCGAGGACTTTGTGAACGAACGCTCGGTAACTACGCCGGTCGCCATGCCGGTCAATACGCCCACGACCAGGATGGAGACCACAAGCCTGTGAGACACGCCAGCCACCTCCCGACGATTGCCACTGGACAGCCGACTGTATCGCGGAGCAATTCACGGCGTTTATACCGAAATTGGCGGTGAATCAAACGGGGTGATGGGGAGTTGAGGGTTGAGAGAGACCCCAGCCCAGCCCTCCCCTGAATGGGGAGGGAGCAGGTTGGGCGACGGGTGATGGTGTTGCCTCCTTCGGCAGCGTCGCTTCCGCTCTGCTACCGAAGGATCGGAAAGGCAGGTTCAGTCCGTTCAGTTCAACCCTCACCCCAGCCCTCTCCCTTCCAGGGAGAGGGAGCCGTGCGGAGGAATTCGGCGGGATTGCGTGAAAAACGGACATGGGCCGCGCTCCCTCTCAGACGTAACCTGGAGGAATGACATAAACAGTAGAGAGAAATTCCTGGGGACATGCAGATTTGAGAACGTCCCGCCACCCCGCTGGGATTGCCTGGGCTTTTGGGGATCGACCATCGAAAGATGGCTGACCGAGGGCCTGCCGGCCGACGCGCCGGCGCACGAGTATTTCGGCATGGACCCGCGCGATACCATCCCGGTCGTCAGCGGCTTCTGCGACACTCCGTTTTGCCCTGCTTTCGAGCCAGAGTTGATCTCCGAAGACGACACGATCCGGACTTGGCGCGACGGGCAGGGTATAGTCCGGCGAGAACGAAAAGACCGTCCCGAGCTTTCAATGCCTCAGTTCCTGGAGTTCCCTGTCAAGAGCAGGGAAGACTGGGAGCGGATGAAGCCCAGGCTCGACCCGGACACGCCGGAGCGCTATCCGAATTGGGACGAGCTAAAGAAACGCTACGACGGCCGGGAGTATGTTCTTCAGTTGAATGTCTGCGGAGCGTACGGTATGCCTCGCAACCTCTTCGGGGAGGAAAACCTCGCATACATCTACTACGATGATCCGGAACTGCTTCACGATATCCAGCGCACCTGGCTCCGGTTGTACAAAGGCATTGTCAGCCACACATTCCCGAACATCAAACCTGATCTGGTCTATCTGTGGGAAGATATGGCGTTCAAGACCGGGCCCCTGATCTCCCCTCGCCTGTTCGAGGAGTTCATGCTGCCCTACTACACCGAACTGATCGAGCTCATCAGGTCGTTCGGCGTCGAGTGCGTAATGGTGGACTCCGACGGCGACAACAGGCCGCTGCTCGACCTTTTCATAAGGTCGGGTGTGGACACGTTTATGCCGCTGGAGATCGCGGCGGGCATGGACCCGGTTCCACTGCGTGAGAAGTACGGAAGGCAACTGGTCTTGTGGGGCGGAATCGACAAGCGCGCGCTCAGCAAGGACCTCGCGACAGTCGAGCGCGAGGTCATGAGCAAGGTCCCGAAACTGATGGAGACCCGCGGCTACATTCCCTCGGTCGATCACAGCGTACCGCCCGACGTTCCTTTCGAGAACTATGCACTCTTCACGAAGCTGATTCGGGAGATTTGCGGCTAATGGAAACCGCAGATGAACGCGGATGGGGAGGGAGTCGAGGGCACAGTGAACAGTGAACGGTAGTTACAACCTGCGTGGTTTCCGGCGCGGCGGTGAACTTCTGAGGAACGCGGGATGAGTTATGAGATTGGACGGGCGGCGCTGAATCTGCAGTGGACGGAGCGCGTGGCCCGGACTGAATACAATGACAACTGGGAAATCGTCCGCCACATAACCGGGAAAGACCCGCGAGTCGATCCTACGGCGACGAAGGAGTTCAACGACGCGGTCCGTTTGGACTACCTCTGGACCGTAAACGATGGACCGGTCCCGTGGGCGGAGCGCGGGCGAGTGTGCGACATGGGCCACGCTGTTTACGTGGAGGACGGTTCCGATTACCGCAAAGCCGGCGCAAATCCTTTCGAGACAACTGAAGAGGTCCTGAGTTTCAACGCCGTTCAGGAATATGGGATCCCCGATTTCGGAGAAGTCGGGGACTACTATGAACGGTGGTACCAGGAGACTCAGGCAGCCAACGACCAGGTCATCTCGGGCGGTTACTATAAGACCCTTGTCTCCGGCGCGATCGAAGCCTTCGGTTGGGAGATGCTTCTGCGGGCTTTGGGCGAGGACGCCGATCGGTTTGGGGAGCAGGCGCTTGGCTCGATCTTCGAACTATCTATGCGCCATTACGAGGCATGGGCCGCAACGTCAATAGAATTCTTTATGTGCCACGATGATATGGTGTGGACCGAAGGACCGTTCGCCAACCCGACGTTTTACCGCAATCACATATTCCCGCGCTATGCGGAGCTGTGGAAGCCGCTCCGCGCGGCGGGCAAAAGGATCATCTTCTGCTCCGACGGGACATTCGATATGTTCCTGGACGATCTCGCGCGGGCCGGGGCGGATGGGTTCTGCTTTGAGCCGACGAACGATTTGGAGATGATGGTCCGCGATTACGGCAAGACGCACGTTCTGATGGGCGGAGCGGACTGCCGCACGCTAACGTTTGGGAGCAAAGAGGACATCGAGAGAGAGCTTCGCTGGGTGTTCGGACTGGCCCGCGACTGCCCGGGGTTTGTCTTTGCGACGGGGAACCATTTGCCGGCCAACATTCCGTTGGAGAATGCTTTGTTTTACTTTGAGTTGGCTGAGGAGTTGGGAAGGCGGTAGGGTCTTAGGGATTGTCATTTGAATCTTCGAGCTAAGTTTCTGAATCACGTGAAGAGCGGTGGCCCCCCGGTCTGCTCTCCTCAGATCGGGGCCGGGGCGGGTTTCGACACCAAGCTGGCGGGAAAGGACAACGTACACGAAACCACGCTTGAGGACACGCTCGCCGCAGTGGGCAAATTCGACATTGTGCCGCTGATCAACGCGGGGCTTTGCGACCTGTCGGCGTGCAATCCGGCGCTCGCCTGGAAGCTCGTTTCACATGAGATCGATGGGGAGGGCAGGACCCACACGACAGTCGCGCTGCCGACGCCGGCAGGCGAGCTGACAACGCGCTCCATCAGCGACAAGCGGGGCGGCTGCCGGATCAAGGCCCCAATCGAGACCCCAGACGAGCTCGACGCGCTTGAGTACTACATCGACACGGCCCTGGACGGTGACTTCTCCGCCGCAACAAGGTCCACCGAACATATTGTCGGACTCGTCGGAGATCGGGGAGCCGTCTCGATCCAGTGGGCTGTGCAGCCTTACGAACTGCTGTGTTTTCCAAGTACGGTCGATACCGCGTTAATCGCCCACGACTGCCCTGACCGCGCCAAATCGCTGATGGACAAAATCCTGCTGCTGGACGACAAGCTCTTTGAAGCGGTGGCCAAAGGCGGGGCGGACTTCATCTTCCTCGGCGGACCGGGCGCGGAGATGATCTCTCCGCGGTACTATCAGGAGTTCATAGTCCCCTACTCTCGCGAGGCCACGGCGATGGCCCATTCGCGCGGGCTGCTCGTCTATTCGCATATCTGCTCGCCGATCGAGCCGTTCCTGACGATGGGCTACTACAACCAGATGGGCATCGATCTCTTCGAGACGCTGAGCCCGCCGCCCGTCGGCAACGTGGCTTCATTGAAGGACGCTATGGATAAGCTCGATCCGGCGATCTGCACAAGAGGCAACCTCGGGCTGGACGTACTGCTGAATGCGTCGCCCGAGGACGTTCGCGAGAAGACGTTCGAGATCATCGAAGCCACGGCGGGCCGCAAGCACATGGTGGGCGCAAGTGATTACCTCTTTTTCGAAGTGCCGGAGGAGAACGTGCAGGCGATGGCGGCGGCGGTGAAGGAGTACAACAAGTGAAGAAAGTCCTGTTTGCCTGGAGCGGCGGTAAGGACAGCGCACTGGCACTCTACGTACTACGCCAACAAGAAGACGTTGAGGTGGTCGGCCTGCTTACAACGGTGACGCAAGATTACGACAGGATTAGTATGCACGGGGTGCAGGTCGCTCTTCTTGAACGTCAGGCGGAGTCGGTCGGACTGCCGCTGATAAAGGTATTCATCACCAAGAACTCGTCGAATGAGGATTACGAATCCGCAATGCGGGAAGCTCTGGAGAAGCAGAGGGCCATCGGTGTTTCCGCCGTGGCCTTCGGCGACATATTCCTTGAGGATTTGAGAAAGCACCGGGAAGAGAAACTGGCCCTTGTGGACATGCAGGGGCTATTTCCGCTTTGGAAACGTGACACTACCGAACTTGCGCGCGAGTTCATCGCCCTGGGCTTCAAGGCGATCGTGACCTGCGCCGACTCCCAAGCCGTCTCAGGAACATTCGCCGGTCGAAGCTATGACGAGCAGTTGCTGGCCGACCTTCCGCCCACCGCTGACCCGTGCTTCGAGAATGGGGAGTGCCACTCGTTCGTGTACGATGGCCCCATCTTCCGCGATCCTATTGCTTTCTCAACCGGCGAGATTGTGCTGCGGGACGAGAGGTTTTGGTATTGCGATCTTATTCCGCGAGATTGACGCAACGCGCGACTAGTGGAGATCACGAATCGCGAGTTCGCATTTGCATGGATGAGGAAAAGGCTGGATTGACCGGGCGCCGCTTCGGCTTTCAAGAGAGAGTGTTCGGGAAACAAGGTATGTCACGTCCAACCTTAAGCTCTTAACGCCGCAAAAACCGGTATTTCCCCATATTGACCTAGGGCGGCCATCCTGTTAATATGTCCTTGATTATTAGCTGGCAGTCTGACGGACTTGGCTGCGAATGACAAGCGTAGTACGGAGGAGTAACCATGCGTATCGACTCTCGCAAAATCACCATCATAGCTCTGTCGCTCCTTATCGGCCTGTGGGCGCCCTTGTCGGCGTTCGCGGGCGGGAATGGAGAATCCCGCAAAATTGTCGTCTTCGACAGTACGATCGTAAACGAGGCCGCTCAGGACGCCATCTTACGTGGCGTGGGCGGCGTCGTGATAAAGCCTTTGCCGATGCTGAACGGCGTCGCTGTAATTCTGCCGGAAACCGCCGTTGGAGCTTTGGCTGGTCGCTCAGGCGTCAGCCGGATCGACGACGACCTCGTTATCTATGCTACGGGCAGGACTCCACCGCCGCAGCCTGCGCAGACGCTTCCGTGGGGCATCCAGCGTGTGAACGCGCCGGCAGCGTGGTCCATCAGCGCCGGCTCCGGGGTCAAGGTCGCCGTCATCGACACGGGCATACAACTGGATCATCCTGATCTTGCCGCGAACATTGCCGGCGGGTACAATGCTGTGAATCCAACAAAGGCCGCAAGTGACGGAAACGGACACGGCACGCACGTAGCGGGCACAGTCGCGGCAGTGAACAACTCAATCGGTGTAGCGGGGGTCGCCCCGCAGGCAAGGTTGTATTCCGTAAGAGTATTGAACAACGCCGGAACCGGCTTTCTTTCCGATATCATCGAGGGATTGGATTGGTGCAGAAGCCAGAACATCCGGGTGGCGAACATGAGTCTGGGCTCATCAGGCAGCAACCAATCGTTCCACGACGCGATCTCCCTTGCTTACGCGAGCGGAATTGTCCTGGTCGCCGCGGCCGGCAATAACGGCGGGGGATACGGGACAGGCACGGGCCAAGTGGACTATCCGGGAGCTTATCCTGAAGTCATCGCCGTCTCGGCCACGGATCGGAACGACAGGTTTGCCGTATTCAGCAGTTCCGGGCCCGCGGTCGATTTGGCCGCGCCGGGAGTTAATGTCTTCTCGACTTACAAAGGCAGCGGTTACGCCACACTGAACGGGACGTCCATGTCGACGCCACACGTGACCGGGGCAGCGGCTGTGAGGCTTGCGCTTCATCCGACCGAGACGCCAGAGCAAGTCAAGGCCGTCCTTCAGTCTACGGCTGTGGATTTGGGATTACCGTCTGAACAGCAGGGCGCAGGTCTAGTAGACGCTTACGCCGCGGCGCTGGCGCCGTAGCCGCGGACGTTTCGCCGGGAAAACCGCTCGGCTGCCCGCCGGGTAGCCTGGGTTATCCCCTGTCGCTCATTGGGCTTCGGCAGCAAGCTGCCGAAGCAAAGGGAGCGGACGGCCGCTGTGATTGCTCCGAAACCTCAGGAATCCGGCGAACCGGCGCGCCCGTTAGCCGGATTTCCATCCACCAGTGAATATGCCGGACTAGGGGCCAACGGATAAAGTGGAAACACAGTCTGAACCTCCCCCTAACCCCCTCCTAAAAGGAGGGGGAACTCCCTCTCCTTTTAGGAGAGGGCCGGGGTGAGGTCCGCTTTGTAATCGACTTTATCCGATGTCTGCTAGGGGCTAACTACTACTGCCCCTCCTGGCTGAGCTATTGGCGCCGCAGGTGCAGGAGAGATAGCCTTGGCGTTTGCCTCGACGCTTATGGTTCCGTCTACGGCGCCCTGAATTGCGACGCTGAAGCTTTTCTTCTCATTCACCGCCAATGGTCCAATGGTGGCAGTACCCGCTCCGACAGCAGCGCCGTCCTTGCGCACGAAAACGATGATCTCGGCGGCGGCAGCATTTGGCCCGTCGTTTCGCACTTCCCCAACCACATTGCTTCCAGCCAGAATGCTGGATACTATAGTGAACTTCGCATCAGGCGCCTGTAGCACGGCCGGCGCGCCGGCCGTGAGCTGAACAGGAACGACAGCCCCGCCCGCGCGGGACAATGCAGGGTCTATCGTGACATCTCGATCGACGTACGCCACCACTTCGGTACCCTCTTTGACGGTAACATCCTTACCATTCACAAACACCGCCAGCACAGTCAATAGGAGGGCGGATGCGATAACCGCGCCTTTGTTGCTCTTACCTCGGTTCTCAACACTGGCCCGAAGCGGCACAAGCGTCCCGTCCACAGCCTCTGCCGACTCAACCGTGAACTCCAACTTGCCCTGTTTCCCGAGCATCCCACGCCGTTTCGACACGGTGACCTTTCCCAATCCGCGCGCTCCGACGGCCACCAGCACGCGTCCAGCGGAGTCTTTGATCTCGTCACGCACATCGTAAGGCACGGCCTCGCCGACCTTGACCTTTCCCGATGTCATCTCTCGCAGGATACGCAGTCTGATTGGGGTCTTCTCCGCCAGTTTGACAGGCTCTGCGAAACCCCACGAGGTGATGGACGTCAGAAAAGCAGTTGCAGTGACAAAAGCAGCTAAGCGCCTGGTTCGCCTCATGTTGACTTCCTCCATTCGTTTTGCCGGAATGATACCGCTCATAAGCCAGGTTGTCAATATATGAGGCTCTTGCAAAATAGGTGATGTATGAGGATTTTAGGCGCCGACCGTCGAATTCCTTTTTGGCAACAAAATGACTTGACGGAGGCGCCTGTGGAGAGAATATCATATCTGCTTGGAAGTGTCCAGCGTTCTTTGTTTC
>JAUSGG010000064.1 GCA_030649165.1 Armatimonadota bacterium | reverse complement strand
ATCGGTCGGGCCGGTCGGATAGCCGGTAGTCTTGAACATAATCTTCACTCCGGCAAAGTCCACATCTCCGGGATTGACCCAGGATAAGCTGTTCTGCGTGTCGCCGCTTGTCGCCGTGAAGCTCGTTACGTTTCCGGGAGCCGTCACGTCAGCGGGCGTTACACTCGACTGCGCAGCCGTTGAGTAGTTCGGAACCTCGTCATAGGCGTAAGCCGCGTAGTAGTAAGTCGCGCCATTGGTAAGGCCGATATGGTTATAGCTTGTACCAACGCCGTTGTAGCACTGAGTTCCATCCGCCGGGCCGGTAGGATAGCCGGTCGTCTTGAACATAATCTTGGTCCCTGTGAAATCGGGATCGGTCGGGTTAGTCCAAGACAGACTGTTCTGCGTGTCGCCGCCGGTGGCGGTGAAACCCGTCACCGGGCCGGGAGGTGTGATGTCACCCTGCGCGATGGCCGTAACAACAATATTGTCCAGGTCAGCGATGTCACTGCCTGAATTGACCTGCCAACGGAACTTCAACGCGAAGCTCGCGTTGTTGTTTACAGCCGGAACTCCGGTAAGGTCGACCGTGCGCGTCCCGTAAGTCTGGTAACTAGCCAGCAGCGAGCTTCTCAGTAGATACTCCGCCTCGGTCCAGCTAGAGCCTCCGTTGGTGGAGTAGTAGGCTGTTATCTGCTCGTCTATCAGGTTGTGGTCTACTCCGCAGGAGCCGGATCCGGCTCCCGTATTGTTGGCTCCAAGTGTGTTGACCCTGAGATCGTACGACACTTGCACGTTCTGATAGCCCACAGTGGAGATGGTCTTGGTCATCTCTCCGCCTTCTCTGGTGCACCGGTCGGTGTTGTCACTCGCGCCGGTTCCTATGCAGCGGATGCCTCCTCCGGGATTTCCGACTCCATTGGTCCAATCCATCGTGCCGTAGCCGTAGGCTGTGCTCGCTCTCCACACGGAGAGAGTCCAGCCGTTGGCGTCAGCGTCGAACGTGCTGTTGTTGAGCGTCGCGGCTCCGCTGGTGGGCGTTGCGCTGGCGTTTACCGCGGACGAGTAGTTCGGGATGCCGTCGTGCGTAAATGCGCTATAGTAATAGGTCGTCCCATTGGTAAGACCGGTATGGGTATAGTTGTCGCCGGCTCCCGGAGTTCCGGCCTTATCTATAACAAGAGTCCCATCGGTCTGACTTATCGGGAATCCGGTCGTACTGTATCGGATCATCGTTCCGGTGAAGTCATCCGTGCTCGGGTTGGTCCAGGACAGAATGTTCTGCGTGTCCCCTCTAGTCGCCACGAAGTTTGTGATGGGCGCCGGTGGCGTAGTGTCTACGTCGCCGATTACGAGGTTGTCGAAGAACAGGTAATTGCCGTTAGCCGCCGTGCTCGTCCCACGAGTAAACCTCAGCTTACCCACATAGTTGCCCGCCCCGGTCTGGCCGTGGTCGAGAACACCGATAGAACTGCCGTTGAAGAAGAACTCCGTGGTGTTGTTATACGGATTGATCTTCACCTTCAGATCATCCCAGCCGCCGGTGAGATTCATAGTGGCGGTGACACTGGTTGTTGCGCCGATCCTGCCTCTGGCCGTTGTGCCGGCCCCATACCATCGGGCAAGGTTGAGACCCGTAGCGTCATCAATCCACAAGTCCCACATATAGTCGACGCCGACTCCAGCCTGCACTTTGATGTCGACATTGATATATCCTGTGCCGCCGTCTCCGCAACTGACCAGCCTGACGGCGTCCTGCAGGGTGGCTCCGCCAATGATCTTCACCGTCTGTCCTACGATGGCTATGTTGGCTCCGGCCGAACCGGCCCAGCCCCCATTCCCGTTCAGGTTGCCGTCCGCATAGCTGAACGCGTCAGAGAAGCAGATAAACGCGGTCGGAATAGCGTAGGCGTAGTTCGGTGACGAATACATTGGCGTCGCATCGTGCCCGAAAGCGGTGTAGTAGTAGGTCACACCATTTGTTCGCCCGGTGTGGATATAGCTATCGTTCGCTCCCGCCGATCCGGCCTTATCTACAACCAGCGTTCCATCCGTCGGGCTGATCGGGTATCCGGTCGTACTGTAGCGAATCATCGTTCCAGTAAAGGGTCCGACGGTTGGGTTTGTCCACGTCAGGCTGACTTGTCCATCACCCGAAGCGGCGGCGAAGTTGACCACGGGCATCGGAGGCGGAGCGTAAGTCTTATACCGTCGAACCAGAACATAAGCGTAGCTATTGTACCAGTGGATGAGGAACTCATCGTTAACGCTGTTGTACACCGGCGCCGGGGGCCAGTTCCCAATGCCGATCCAGTTGCCGTTGTTCCTGAAGGTCTCGCCTATGCAGGAGCCCGTCTCTGATATTCGCCTGCCAAAATTCGAACCCGATAGGCTGGCCGACCATGTCACGAGAAATTCCTTTTTGGAAGAATCCCAGCAAACACTTGGCCCCCAGCCGACGAAGTCGCCGCCTCCGATAGCGAATCTGGAGCCGATCAATGTCGGCGTCGAGCTCACGAACTGACCCCAGGGGCTGTCGCCTCCGGCCTCGTATACGACGAGGTATCTGTTCATAACGGGGTCGTAAGCGACGCCGCCGCCGCCAATGTCGTGCGTGGTTGTAATCGCTAAGTTGGAGCCGAGCAGCGCGCCATCCGACGCCCTTATCCGCTGCCCCCAGTAGTCCCACGATGGAGCTGTGATGTATCCTTGGTAGGTGACCATATACTCGTTACTGGCGGAGTTCCACGCGATGGCGGGGTTACGGCTGTACAGTTGCGAGGTGGTACTGATCCGGAAGTTCGATCCCACTGGATTTCCCGTGCTATTGAGTATCTGGCCGTAAACAATCCCTCCCTCGGAATAGGCCTCATACGTGGCAAGGTAGGAATTGCTTGTAGGTGAATACGCCACTCGTATTCCGCCTGTAGTAGATACCCCGCCTGTGCTATACAACCAGATAGGGCTGCCGATCTGGTTGCCGGTAGCGGCATCTACCCGCAGGACCCGGACTTGAGCCGAATCGTCTGCCATCCAAACCACGTACTCTATGAGATATTCGTGTTGGACGCTGTTGTAGCACACCACCGAGAAGTGATGTCCCGATGAGTTATCGGAGAGTACCATTTCGCTGCCGATATTGGCCCCGGTCGAGTCCAAACGGCGCCAGTGGATGACATATCCATTTTGCCAGGTGATGCAGTACTCGTTTCG
>JAUSGG010000060.1 GCA_030649165.1 Armatimonadota bacterium | reverse complement strand
GATCCACAGGTCGGAGTTCTACCCCGACCATGCCACGGACGTTCCCGCCGGCGCCTGCCGGATGGGCGCGAGCCCTCCGCAGAGCAACTGGTACAGCATCAGGAACCAGAGCATTGCGCGCAAGAAGGGCGATACGTTCGTCCCCGAAGCGCCGACGCCCACTCCGATTCCGCACAGCGGCTACCCTCTTCTAATCCAGACGAAGGAGGGCGTGATCCTGCACCTGGGCACCAACGGCGTCCACTGGACGGCGGATGTCGGCAAATCCTGGCATCCGATCGACGTCCCCGGCACGGCATACTACCCGAAAGGGTTCCAGTTCAAGGACGGCAAGATCATCGTGATTGGCCACGTTGGGAGCGACGACGTATACGGGACCGTCGACCAGTCCATCAGGCAGCAGACCTTCCGCCTCAAGATCACGAGGGAATAACGCTTCGACGCCGAGCATACCGTCGTGGCGCATCACGGAGTTGCTGTTCACTCCTCGTCGAAGGATACTCCCAGCTCGCCGATGAACCATAAGGTTGTTATGGAAAACACCTGGCACGCAATGGCAGACTCCGCCGAATCCCTTCTGCCGCAAGCTCGCGACATGGGAGCGACGGGGCTTATCCTGGAGTGGCGGCCCGGCGCCGGCCCTCTAACGGGTAAATGGCACAACACGTTTCATTCCCACTGCCTCTACGACTGGGACCCGCGGTTTGCCAAGCGCGGTGAAGAGCGCGATGCCGCGCTGCGATCCCAAGCCGCGCTTGAGATGCTGTGCAAACAGGCCCACGCTCAGGGCCTCTCCACTTATATGATGGGATCCGAGCTCAATCTGACTCAGGAGATGGCAGATGCCATGCCTGAGCTAAAGGACCCTGACGGTCCGGAGCTTTACATTCTCGCAGGCCGCCGCTTCGAAGAGATATTCGCCGCCTGCCCGCACTTGACTGGCATACTGCTTTACCTCGACGAAGGCGACATCGTCATACAGGAGTTGCCCGGCGACCGGCCTCCCGCGGAGAGGATTCGCCTGCTGCTGGAATCCGCGATACAAGTCTGCGAAAAGTTTGGCCGCAAGCTGATCGTAACCACATTCGCTCTTATGCCGCACCAGGCGAAAGCGATTACCGACGCTCTGAAATCCGTCCCGCCGAGTCCAAGCGTGTTCGTACACAATTACGCTTGTCCCGGTGACTGGGGCCGCATCGCGCTGACGAATCCCGCCGTCGGAAACTGCGGCCCTCATCCGGAGTTTGTGGCGTTCGACTACTGCGGGGAGATTTGGGGGCAAAGCGTTGTGCCCTTTGTTCAGGCAAGGCTGATAGCGGAGCGGGTAGCTTATGCTCGGGAGCGTGGGGCCCAGATTGCCGGGCTAACCGGCTACGTCACGTGGGCCGATCTTGACGAAGGCGCCGTGTACGCGGGAAGCGCAATAGGGTCTGTGAATGAAGTCAACCTGCACGTGGCGCGCCGCATCGCCGAGACAGGCCGGTTGGAGCCGGAAACCTTTCGTCCAGGAGTGGGCGGAAGCCACCTATGGCGCGGATATGGCGGGCGAGTTGACCCCAATCCTGTTGCGCCAGCAGGATTCGCACCTGGCGGCGTGGCAGCTTCTCGGGTTCTGGGTAATGGAGTGGCCGAAGAGCCGTCTCCCGAGCCTGCGCTGGTTCGAGTATAGCCTGCACTGGGAGAGTCTTGCGCTATGGGACCCATCCTGCCGCGAGACCGAAGCGCAGCTCTTCAACCCGACGCGCGAGTCTGTGGAACAGCGCATTCTTCCGGAGAAGGACGCCGCTGTAAATGCCGCCGCGCGCGACCTGCGGGACGTGAAGAGACTGGTCGATGGGATTCCGAGCCCTGCCCCTCCTGAGAGACTTCAGAAACTGATGACGTATTTCAGGCGGGAACTGGCGATGAACCGTGCTCTACGCCACTACACAGCCGCTTTCTTCTTCGCCAAGCTGGCGACGGGTGGTGACGCGCAGGCCAAGACTGATGCTCTGGCGGAAGTCGCCGAGCTGCTGCGGATCGCGGGTCAACTTGAGGCAAATCCGGACCTCGGTTTCTGGATTCTCGAACCCTCCAGGCTGCGACTCGCAGTGCGAGAGGTTGAAGAGGTCATCAAGACGAAACGATGGCCGGCTGAGGAGGCAATTCGGAAGTGGAATGAGCAACTTGAGTTGTGGGGATACGAAATACCCTGAGCTGCCGAGTTGTAAGACTTCAGAAATGGAGAGAGCTTTCACCCTCACCCTGACCCTCTCCCTCAAGGGAGAGGGGGATGTCTTGCTTCTCTCAACCCACAAGTTCGCAACCGTCTAGCCTCATCCCACTCATTTACGCTACAATAATCTCAGCAACAGACCACTGGAGGCGTGATGCATCAAGATATCCTTCCCCCGCGTTCGAAACCCTATTTCCCGATGATCCTGGCTAACGGCAGCGATGTCGTGCTGGTTGATTATTCCGGCAGCATGCAGTGCCATTCCGGACACCTGCACTTGGAACAGCATCAGGGCGCCCTGTGCGGGTGGCAAAAAACCACGCATCGCGAGAAGGGTCGTCACATGTTCTCCGTGGCGTTCTTTCCCTATCGCATTATGCGGCCTGACAACGACGTATATGAAATCGGCTGGTTCGATCAGCGATTCGACCCGCGCACGGCGACTCTTGTGACCGAGGTGCGCTCGAAGATCCTTCATCTGCGATTCACCACATTCCTGGCCGACGGCCAACCGCTGTACGCCGAACGTATCGAAGTGTTGTGGATCGATCCTGAAGCGCAGCCGAAGATAGCGCTTTTGGCTCAGCAGATGGCCGATCCGCGTGTGGCTCAGGTGTCATTTGGGCGCGGTGACGCGGCGCAAGTCGTCGGAGAGTATACGTTGAGCGAGATCGAGGGGTCTCTGCGCGTGGCCGTCGTTGCGCGTCGACAAGCCGTCCATGACGGTACCCAGTCGCACACGGGCTACCTGGAAGTCCGTGACCTGAAACCCGGCGATGTCATCGACCGGTTCGTGACGATGCAGGACACCAGCCACACGGAACAGCCGGAGAACGCCTGCGCGACTGCTATTGAGAATGCGCTGGCCAAGGGATTCGAGAAGCTGCATGAGGAGCATTCCGAAGCCTGGCAGTCGTATCAGGCCACCACAGAGGTCACGCTCCCCGACCCCGAGTGGGACTACAGCTACCGTCTCGGCCTCTATCTGATGCGTGCTTCTCAGCATCCCTCGGGATATGCCGTGCATGGAACCTACAACGTCCTGTGGGGTGGGGGATCGTGCTGCTCGGCCGATTTCATCTTCTTCACGCGCGGGTGGGCATCGGCGAACCAGAAAGCCTCCGTGCAGGCGTTGGCCGATTACTACGAATCCGGCGCGGGGCCGATGGCTCGCGAATACGCCAGGCAGATCGGGCGCCCCGGTTTGAACTATCCCTGGTTCTTCAACATCTTTGGCCGCGACCTCTTCTTCGACGACGCGGTGTCGGCCCGCGCCGCCGGCATCCAGAAGGGGAACATAGCGTCCATGGCGACGGAGATCTACGACATATACCGCTTCTTCGGCGACACCGACGACCTGCGCAAACGCCTGCCGGTCATCAAGGACATGCTCGACTTTCTGCTGGCCGAGATCATCGTGCAGGAGGGCGATCGCTGGTCAACCGGCTCTCTGATAGGATCGGACGAGAACGTCGAGCGGGTGAACGATATCGGGCACCTGCTGAAACTGATTCGGGCGATGCGAGACTACCAGGAGGGCTGCCGTGCGCTCGGCTTGCCCGAAGATGAGCGATACGCAGCCGCCATCAAGGGCCTGTCCGTGACTATGCAGGAGAACTACCGTGACGGAGTGCTCTACCCCTGGAAGGGGGCGACGGAGGTCCTTACGACCAACGTAATGTGCTACGCTGAGAACATGCCGGAAGGCATCAACGCGAAGAGCATTTGGGCGTCGCACCGGTCCGATTCGGGCGAGTGGGGGCTCAGTGCGGACAACGCGGGCCGTGACCCGAATATGGTCTGGCCCTGGCTGGAAGCCTCCACTGCCGTAGCCTTCAGTACGATCGATCCGAAGCTGTCGTACCGCCGGCTGAAGAACGCGCTGCGCTTTACAGATATGCACGGTTTCTTTGTCGAGAAGATACGCCCGGATGGGTTCTGGATCAACATCGGCTACAGCACGCCACACGCCTGTTTCGTCTGGGCGGTCAACAGCTTGCTGGCCACCGACAACGGCAAACGCCTGACCATCGCAGCCGGCCTTCCGTCTGCCTGGCAGGATTATTCCTTTGCCGGCATCCACACCCCCTCCGGCTACGCCGTGTCGCTGGATGTACAGGGAGGCAGAGTGAAGCGCCTGGTCATCACCAACACCCGCCCGGAGACACGGCAGATCCGCCTGCGCCTCCTCTCTCCAGGTCACGCCGACGCCCGTAACGAAATGCTGACTTTGGGGCCGGGAGAAAACGTATTGTTCTAACTCCATGTGTCCACGGCGGCTGAACGTGGAGTCGAAGTCCTCCGCAAGCGACGCCGTCAAACGGTACGTGCGAATAGGCCACATTTCAAAAACCGGTAATTCTACGGATACCCGTATGCGTGCCGCGGACTATAAGATTATACAGGAGGGCGCTATGAAATCGATTTTGCTGGGTCTGATAACGCTTGGAGTCATCATTACGGTCTCGATGGCGTCGGCGGTTCCTACGGCGCCTACCATCGTATGGCCGATGAGCGGCAAGACCACCAACAAGGTCACGCCCCGAATCCATTGGAGCGGGGCCACTCATACCAGCTATCAGGTCCGCGTTTCCACAGCAAACGATCCCAATACCGGTGTCGTGTGGGATTCGGGCCAAATCAGTTCTACCCTTAACCAGGCCGTCACCGGAACGCTCATCAGCGGCAATACTTACTATGTTTTCGCGAGGATAGCCGATGGCAGCGGTTGGGGCAACTGGAGCGCGCTTGGGCATTCGTTCATGGTTGACACCGCCTACCAATGGCCTCGCCGCGGCAACGTGCGGCTTGTCGGCTATCACGCCGAAGACGACGGCGGGCCATTCCTCGGCCTCGGATTCAGCTATATGTCGGCCCTTAGGCGATGCAAGTATGATCGCGATCGCTTCCGGGATGACCTTGCCTTCATGGCTTCCAATAACTTCAAGTACATGCGCGCGCTGTCGATGGTCGGATGGTACACTGCATGGGTCGGCAAGGAAATCGCGCCTATCAACTTCTACAATCAGGCTGGGACCTATGTGCCCGCGTGGTCCGATTACTGGACGCAACTGGTTGATATGATCGATATAGCCTACGACGAGTACGGCATCAGGACCGAGTTGACTATCTTCGCTGATGCGCAGCTTATGCCTAATAAGACGGATCGCATCAACCACATGCAGACGATCCTGGACAACATCGCAAGCCGCCAACAAAAGGTGATGCATCTTGAGGTTTGCAACGAGGCATGGCAGAACGGCTTTCCTGGTACTCAGGGAGAGGCCGACCTGAGGGAATTCGGGGCATATCTCGCAGCTCGCATCCCACTACTGGTTGCGCTGACATCGAACCATTCGAGTCTATCGGACATGGAGAACCTCTACTACGGCAGCGCGGCAACGCTGTGCACTTACCACTTGGACAGAGACACCGGTGAACTGGGATGGATTCCTGTGAGGGACGCCTGGAAATGCTATCCTTCCACCCTGCCGCCGACGTCCAGCAATGAACCTATAGGTCCCGGCTCGTCCGTGGACACGGAGGAGGATCCTACCAGGCTAGTCTCAGCGGCCTGTTTCGCTTGGATAGCGAAGCTCCCGATGTACGTTTATCATACTGACGCCGGTGTTTTCGGTAACACAAGGTTCCAGGACAAGGCGGCAGTGTCCGACTACCGGTTCCTGGAGCAGCTTCTTCCTCCTGACTTGCCGGGTTGGACCAGAAACGACGGCATCGAGGGATCCGCCCCGTTCACCGCCTACTGCAACAGCACGGCCAATATGTACTGGACAGACGTGCCTACGGCAACCGATGGCTGCCACAGGAACATCGGCAGCACGGATGGTACAGGGGCAACCGGAGAAGAGTTTGTCTGTTACCCTCAGGGAATCAAGCAGGGAGGCGTGACGCTCAAGGCGCGAAGACAGCTCAACTTTACGGTCTACGACCCAAGAACCGGCGCTATTGTGCTGGGGCCTGTGTTCAAGAACATAGGTGACAACACGGTCCTCGCCGGCAATGCCAACGCCAACGTAGCCTACCTCATCAAGGGCACACTGGGACAGGCCGACTTCACTCCTCCCGGATTTCCAACGAGCTTCACCGCCGTCGCCAATGGAACAACCAACAACCTCTCATGGACCAACCCAGGCGATTCCGATTTCGTAGGAACAGTGATCAGATACAGAACAGGCACTTATCCTTCCAGCCCGACCGACGGAAACCCCGTCTGCAACAGAACCGCGTCTCCGGGAACGCTTGACAGCTTTGACCATACCGGGGTGAATCCTTCCGATCCTTACTACTATTCCGCATTCGCCTATGACGGGGAGCCAAACTATTCGCTGGCTGTCCTTGCGTCGACAGTTGCTTCGGCGCTACCCGATTGGATTAACGAAACCTTCGATGGTCGCAACGACGGCAACCTCGGGGGCCAGGCAGGCTGGATGACACCCGGAGTCGCCAGCGCGCAGGTGCAGGCGGCTTATGCCAAAGGCGGCGCCGGTAAGTCCGCCCTCATGGATACTGTTCCCTCGGGTCTCTCGATGGCCAATCAGATCAGCTTCTCCGACAAGACGAGCGGGTACTGTTACGTCAGACTTGACGTTGCTCAGGACGCGGTCGGGACGCTGGGGCAGTTGCTGGGATATGTGTATATTTACGGCGCGGACTCTTCTACCGAAATAACGAAGCTCCATATCCAGAAGGGCAGGATGTTCATTGAATATGGCCCCGGGTCGCTTGCGACTGTCGCGCCGTCGGTGACCAACCTGGGCTGGTATGACGTGAGGATAGGACTGAACGTAGCTACCAGGAAGATGGACGTATGGCTTGACGGGGTGAAGAAGGTCACCAACTACTCTTGGAAAGGCACGGCCACCAACGTCTCCAGCGTGGTCATCTCAAGTAACAGGAACCCCAATCTGAATCCGCAGAAGGCTTATGTGGACAACGTACGGGTTCAGCCGACAACAGGAGTCGTGGCCGTAGTGAGGGACGACGGAGCCTACACCCCGAGCCTGTCCAAGCTGCATTTCGATTTCGACGCGGTCGCCGGCATACTCGAGTACCGCTACGCCATCGGGACAACCCCCGAAGGCACGAATACCAAAGCGTGGACGAGCTGCGGCACAACGACAGACAACACCGTGACCGGGCTCAGCCTTTCCGAAAACCAGATTTACTATATAAGCGCGCAGTGTGGAACAGGCTCGGGAGTCTGGGGAAGCAGCACGATCAGCAATGGGATAACGGTTGCCCCTGGAATTGCGACAATACAGGAAGCCAAGGCTCTTGCCGATTCCTCCGCCGCGAAGGCTTTGAGAGGCAAGCTGGTCTCAGCGGCGTTCCCAGGCTATTTCTACCTCCAGGAACCCAACAGTCCATCGGGAATCAAAGTTGTCTCCGCGGCCTCGGTACTTGCCGGCGATCAGGTGGATGTCGCCGGATCGGTCGGCGGCTCCGGTTCAGAGAGGTTGATGGACTGTACCGGAAACGCAGTAGAGAAGACCAGCCCCGGCCCGGGTGGTCCGCGGGCCGTGGTCCTGGCTAATGCTTCGGTCGGCGGCGCGGCTCTGAATGAATTTACTCCCGGAGTGGTTGGCGGCATTGGTCCGAACAACATCGGCCTCTATATATGCGTCTGCGGCAGAGTTACGCAGAGGAAAACCGCGATACCCGATCCGTACTTCTATATCGATGACGGTTCCGGACGCGCCGATGGGACGCAGACTGATGGCGTCGACAACGTGGGAGTAAGGATGGTCGCCGATCCCGCCGGCTACGCCGAGAACAGCTATGTGGTGGTCACCGGAATAAGCTCATGCTTCAACAACTCAGGGCTGAGGCCCTGTATACTGCCGGTGCAGATACAGACGCTTCTTCCGTAGGCGCTGGTTTCGCCGTAACCGACAAACGTATGGCCGCCCGCAATGGATCACGCGGGCGGCCCTCTTGTTCCGCAGCCGTGGTAATAAAGGGAAATGCCGCCCAAGCGTCGAAAGACTCACTGATTGCCCATCAGTATGCGCGAGGCTATACGCCATCGGACTCCGACACTCCCTCGGAAAACGCTTCGCATCGCCACGCATTTGTGGGCCAACACAACGCATCAGGAGGTAATCCATTTGAAGTGGTTGTTCCGCGGGCTGATCATATCAGCCTTATTGCTCGCCGGCGTCTCGGCTTCCACCGGAGCGCAGTTTACGCTTGTAAGGGACGGCAAACCGACGTGCGCTATCGTCATAGCCGCGAAGCCGAGTAACAACGCCAAATCCGCCGCACAGGAACTGCAAGAATATGTGGAGAAGATCAGCGGCGCCAGGTTGGAGATACGAAGTGACGCAGAGAATGTTACGGGCGCGAAGATACTGGTTGGCCGCAGCCGCCTGACCGACGCGATCTCCGGGCTGAAGATTCCTGACGGCCTCACCCCCGCATTCCGCGAGGAAGGCTATGTCATCCACTGCGCGGGCGATACGCTCGTCTTGGCGGGCAATGACACGGAAATCGACACCAGGATACTGAGTAATCCCGATCCGAGCGGTTCGTGCCTTGGAAACTCGATGTATCTGGGTACCCGATATGCCGTCTATGATCTTCTCAACCGGCTGGGCGTCCGTTGGTTTGCACCCGGTGAGTATGGTGAGTTCGTCCCCAGATCGGCCATACTTCAGGTTGCCGAGGTGTCCGTGACTGAGCGCCCCGACTTTCCGGTTCGAGCCATGTTTGCCTGTGGCGGAGAGGCCGGAGCCGCCATGCAGGATGAGCGAGACATGTGGATGGTGCGCAACAGGATGAACCCGCGCAGCCCCATGTGGTTTGGCGTTCCCGCCGACGGATCGCTGAACGGCCTCATGCCGCGAGACCAGGTAAAGGTCCATCCGGAATGGTTCGCCTTGCAGGCGGATGGCACGCGGCTGGGGGGTATGCCTTGCATGACCGACGAACTGCGCCGCAACGACCCGAAGTACGCGGGTCAGCCTCGCTTGCTCGATACTATCTCGGCGAATATCTGCGAGCGCGCGGCTACGGGCGCTCGCACCACCGACTTTTCTCCGGACGACGGAACGCCCGCCTGCCTGTGTGATACGTGCCGCAAAACGTCTTTTCGCTTTTCCGATGGATACTGCGCCGCCCCTCCCCCCGGACAGGAGCCTGGCACGCCGGGCGATCCGGTTCCGGAGTATCTGACATCACAGGAGTATTTCTTCTTCGTGAACGGCCTTCTGGACGCGGTAGGCGCTAAGTACCCCGAACACATCATCGCTACGAACGGTTACGCGAACCGTTACGCTCCGCCCGAGGTCTCGCCTGGCTTTAACCGTCACAAGAACCTGATGATCATGTTCGCGGACATTGTAGGCTGCACCATTCATCGCTATGACGATCCCAAGTGCTGGCAGATGCGCCAGCAGTACAACATGCTCAAGCAATGGTGCAAGATCAGCGATAAGGTGTGGGTCTACGGTTACAACTACACCATTCTCGTATCCAAGGGCACCATCACGCCGATGACGAAGCGAATACGGACCAACATCCCGATGATCAAAGAGGCCGGGGCAATAGGCTTCCGCGATCAGGAGTGGATCGATTTGTCCCAGTTGGGCCTGCCTACGTATGTTGCGCGCTTCGCTCTGGAATGGGACACGCGCGCCGATGTTGACGCCATACTCGCCGACTTCTATGAAAAGTGGTTTGGCCCCGCTGCCGCTCCCATGAAGGACTACTACGAGGCGCTCGAAACTGCGTTCGACTCCGTTTCCTGCCACGGCCACGAGGACGTGATCCTGACGGAGGTCTACACGCCCAAACTCATGGCGCGGCTCGCGGATGACATAGCGCGAGCGGAATCCACGGCCGGCTCCGACACAGAAAAGGGGCATGTGCTGGTCGAGCGGCTAGGGTTCGACCATCTGCGCATGTACGTGGATTCCCTGCAGGCCAAAAAGGACCTGCGCTTTGCCGACGCCGCCAAACTGATGGAGAGAATGTGGGCGGTGAAGCTGCGGATGCGCAAGATCAGCAACTGCTTCGGTTGGTCACCGACTCCCTACGGGATGGATTGGGAGGCCAAACGTATGCATCGTCTGGCGGCCAAGACCGACGGCAAAGAGGGCAATATGCTCGCTCCATTGCCGGAGATGGCCCGGTTCCGCACGGACAGGCACGACGTGGGCCGTTCCGACCGATGGATGGAACCGGACTACGACGACGCGAAATGGCAGATTTGCGGCACGACGACGGGTTGGCAGAGTCAGGCGCTGAAGGATGAAGACGGTCTGTCGCTGCTGACGAAGGACGGCCACCCATATCGCGGCTATAGCTGGTATCGCTTTACGGTCGATGTTCCAACTGTGCCTCAAGGCAAGCAGGCTAGGCTCTTCCTGCCGGCGTTCGTCAACCAGGGATGGGCGTGGGTCAACGGCCAGTACGCCGGGCGCACCAATTATCAGCAGGCGTGGTTCCGGCCGCAGGAGATGGATCTTGACGTCACTTCCTTCCTAAAGCCGGGTAAGAACGTCATCGCCGTACGTGTGCTCTGCCTGGAAGAGTACTTCGGCGCCAACGGGCTATACGAGAGGCCGTTTTTGTACGCGAAGAAGCAGTAGGAGGAGACACTCGCAATGAAATGGATCCGATACGGAGTCATCATCCCAGCCGCCTTACTCGGGGCCGTCTCGCTATCGGTGGCGGCGTCCTTCACGCTGGTCAAGGATGGCAAGCCGGCGTGCAGTATTATCCTGGCCGACAAGCCGAGTGAAGGCGCGAAGATAGCAGCTCAGGAACTCCGGACGTACGTGAAGATGATCAGCGGCGCTGAGCTGGAGATTCACGCCGAGTCTGAGAGTATTCCGGGCGCCAGGGTCCTGGTTGGCCGCGGCAAGCTGACCGACGCCATCCCCGGCCTGAAAATCCCCGAGGGCCTCACACGGGCGTTTCGGGAGGAAGGCTTCGTCATCTACTGCAAAGACGACACGCTTGTGCTGGCCGGCAACGACGCCGTGATCCCAGCGGGCAAGAAGGTCGACGCCCCCGGGCCGCATGGGTGGGAGACTGTAGGGAATTCCCTCTATTTCGGCACCCGCTACGCCACCTACGAATTGCTCAACCGTCTTGGTGTTCGGTGGTTCACCCCCGGCGAATATGGCGAGGTCGTGCCCAAGTCCTCCACTCTGACTGTTCCCGAGATGTCTGTTACTCAGCATCCCAGCCTCGTAGTTCGTTACCACGGCGCCTGGGGCACGCAGGCAATGCTCGAAGCGCGCGATCTGTGGCTGATCCGCAACAAGATGAACCCACGCAGCGCCGACTGGTTCGGCCTCCCCGCCGACAGCTCGCTTTACTATCTTTTGCCGAGAGACAAGATAAAGGAGCGCCCGGAATGGTTTGCCCTGCAGCCGGATGGCACGCGCAGCGCCGGCTTGCCCTGCATGGCCGATGAACTGCGCAGGAACGACCCGAAATACGCAGGCCGGCCGCGAATGCTCGACGCGTTGATGGACAGAATAGACGACAACGCCAAGAGTGGCCACCAGGTGATGGCCTTCTCCCCCGACGACGGCATGCCCACCTGTGAGTGCGAACTGTGCCGCAAGATGTCTATTCGCTACTCGGACTGCACGACGATCAACGCCCAGGGCAATCCTGTCGCCGAATACCTGACCGGAAACGAATATTTCTTCTTCGTCAACGGGCTGCTGAACGCAACCGGACAGAAGTATCCCGGCTATCTGATAGCCACAAACGGGTACGCCAATCGCTACGTCCCGCCGGAGAACATCCCCGACTTCAACAAATACAACAACCTCACCATCATGTTCGCTGACATAGTCGGCTGCACTATCCACCGGTACGACGACCCCAAGTGCTGGCAGAATCGCAGGCAGTACAGCCTTCTGAAGCGATGGTGCAAGCTTACGGACAAGGTCTGGATCTACGGCTACAACTACACCATGCTCGTGTCCAAAGACACGGTTACCCCAATGGTGAAGCGTATTCGGGCGAACATCCCTATGACCAGGGACACCGGCTGCCTCGGTTTCAACGATCTTGAGTTCACCGACATCTCGCAGCTCGGCATTCCCACATACGTCGTTCGCGCGGCCCTGGAGTGGAACACCGAAGCGGACGTCGACGCCATCCTCGCCGACTACTACCGGAAGTGGTTCGGTCCGGCCGCCAAGCCCTTGCGCGACTTCTACGAGACGCTGGAGAACGCGTTCGATTCTGCGCCTTATCATGGCCACGAAGACGTGATCCTGTGTGTCATCTACACGCCACAGGTCATGGCTCGACTGGCGGACGATATCGCGCGAGCGGAAGCCGCGGGCGGAACGGAGAAGGACAAAACGCACGTCCGCATGGAGCGTCTGATATTCGACCACCTGCGCCTCTACATCGACTCCCTCAAGGCAAAGCAGGAACTGCGTTTCGCCGACGCCGCCAGCCTTATGCGGCAGATGCTTGCCGTGAAGCAGCAGATGAAGAAGATCAACGAGTTCTTCGGCTGGTTGCCCGGTCCTTACAACATGGACTGGGAGGCCGACCGCATGACGCGATATGCGAAAAAGGTCAATGGTAAAGAGGGCAGTATGCTCGCTCCTCTTCCTGAGACCGCGCGGTTCAGCAGCGACCGATTCGACGTTGGCCGCTCTGACAGGTGGATGGAGCCGGACTACGACGACTCCAAATGGCAGCTATGCGGCACGTACACCGGCTGGCAGAACCAGAATCTGAAGAGCGACGAAGGCCTTCCCATGATGACTGCCGACGGTCATCCCTACCAGGGCTACGGCTGGTACCGGTTCGCTGTTGACGTCCCCGCGGTAGAGCAAGGCAAACAAGCTCACCTGTTCTGTCCCGCGGTGGTAGACCAGGTGTGGGTCTACGTCAACGGCACGTACGCCGGACGCAGTGAATATGTATCATGCTTCTCTCGTCCGCATGAAGTGGACATTGATATCACACCTTCCTTGCAGCCGGGGAAGAACGTAATCGCTCTCCGCGTGCTGTGCAACGACGAGTACTACGGCGCCAACGGCATATACGAGAGGCCGTTCTTGTACGCGAAGAAATAGGAAAGTAGCTAGTGATTAGTGGCTAGTGTGGGCCGGTCCCCACGTGAGGTTTCTCACGAGTCACGAGCCGTCAATATGCCGCCTGAAAAACGCTTCCGACTTGTTGCCGCCCCATGCGTGTTCCTTCGGGAACAGGTCGAGGTCCAACCGGTCTGACGCGCCCGCGGCGGCGTATATCCTCTCGACCTGGCGATAGCACCGCATCGCGCCATCTATGACGAAACAAGTGTCATAGGCGGCAATGTCAACCAGCAATGGCCGCGGGGCAATGAGACCCTGCAGATCCGGCATGTCGAACAGGCTGAACAGCCCCGGCGCTATTTGCATTCCGCAATAGTTGATATCGCGCACGCCCATAATCGCCCAAAGATCGCTGTAGCCCATGATCTCCGCCGCCTTGAACCTCTCGTCGCAGAGGGCGCTCCAGAGAGTCATGACGCCGCCGCCGCTGAGGCCCATTACGCCCAGCCGGTCGGCATCGACGAAAGGCAGCGAGCAGGCGAAGTCGGTCGCGGCCATGCCGTGCGTGACGTTGATGGAGATGGAGGTCATCCCCAGCATGGTCGCGTGCATGTAGTAGACGTTGCACCAATCCTTGCCGAACTCGTGCCAGCGGTAAAACGGCTTGTTGTGGTCGCAGCGCTCGCCTCCGCCAATCCAGTCGATAGCGAACGTCACGAATCCCTTCTTGGCCATCTGGTGGCCATAGTTGTAGTTGTGGTACTCGATGGCCGCGCGGAGTTCGGGGCTGGAGTCGTTTCCCATGATAGGCTCCTTGCCGAACGGGCCGTGGCCGTGCCAGCAGCAGATGGTGGGCCGCTTCTCGCCATCGCGCAAATCGCCCGGGATGTTGACCAGGAACGTGGCTGAGATGTGCTTGCCCACGTCGATGACCCAGCGCTGCTTGCGCAGGCCGTCGTGCTCCCATTCACCGAGCAGTTCCGGGTTCAGCGGGACGCGCTCCGGGAATCGTCCGAGGGTCGCCATCGCCTTGGGAAAGGCTTCCGCCTTCCACGCCTCGAATTCCGCCTTGGTACTGCCGGCAAAGGCCAGAGACGGTCGATGCTCGTTGGCCAGCGCTTCGAACATCGCCTGGGGGCTCAGGTTTCGTAGTGTCATTGGATCGTATTCTCCGTACTCTTAGTGTTGTTGGTTATGGAACCCGCGGAAAGCCAACACCCAACGGCTTCCCATCTGCGTTCTTCTCTGAACCAATCGTCTAGTCGAAGAGCAACAGCCGCGGGTTCTGTATCCACTGCCGCTCGGCGGTCAGCATCTCCCGGACCATTTCCCGGCACTTGCCCATCGGCAGGCGGGAACAGAGCGGGTCGGTGGTCATCAGCGCGACCAGCTCGTCGAACGATCCGGTCAGCGCGATATCCAGTATGGCCTCCTGCCGGATGACCTGCGGCAGGACCAGCGTCTTGAGAAGATCGGGCATCGGCGAGCAGAGCGGATGCGCGCCCGCGGCGTCGAAGCGGCACCTTGTCTCCACCACCGATCCTTCAGGGAAGCCGGGGATTTGGCCGATGTTCATATAGTTCGCCGACCACATAAACGAATCATGCCCCTCCAGGCATTCGATCACTTCGCAAATCGGATCATCGCCGTGGCCGAGTTCGCCCAGGACCGCCTCGTCCTCGGTCCGCACGTAGCGCTCCAGGCATTCCTTCCGGTCCTTCCGGCCCTGTTGCCGCTCGGCAATGAACGTCCGCACGATTCCGTAGGGCAGGGGATCCGGCTGGACGTTCAGGAACCACGGCCAATTCTCCGTGCAGTGGCGGTCCCTGATGCTGGGTATGTAGCCGATCTCGCGCCAGACGGCGAACGCGGCGCGCATTGCGGCAGCGTCAGGCGGCCATTCCTCACGAGGCGTTCCGTGCATGAACCGGCTGTCGTCGCTTTCGCAATAGCCCATGTCCTTGAGACGCTGGAGGACGTCGACCTCGCCGGCCCGCAGTTCCGTGAACCACGAGCCGTGATCGATGCCGGTGTTGACGTAATCGATCGGAGCGCCTTTGTCGATGCAGGCTAGGCCGGAGAGTTGATCGACCGTCTCCTGCACGCCGGGGCACATGCCGATGGTCCTTATGCCGAAGTCCCGCCGCGGCAAGCGCGTGAGGGGCGTCAGAGGATTCGTCATGTTGATCAGCCATGCGTGCGGGCAGAGCTTCTTCATCCTGGCCGCGAAATCGTAGAACACAGGAATATTGCGCACGGCGCGCATCCAGCCGCCCGGGCCTACCGTGTCGCCCACCGGGTGGTAGATGCCGTACTTTTCGGGGATTTCCAGATCGAAGCGCATCGAGTCGAGCCCGCCGGTGGAGATGCAGGTGAGCACGTAATCCGCCCCATCGAAGGCCTCGTCGTGGTTTGTCGAAGTGTCCAGCCTGATCGGCGCGCCGTGTTGGCGATTGTACAGTTCCGCGGCCTTCCCGACCAGATCGAGCGCCTCGGGATCGATGTCCATGAGAACGACCTGGACGTCGCGCAGACGCTTGGAATTGACGAACTGCCGCACGAATCCAAGCGCCCACAGATAGCTGCCACCGCCGATAATCGCGACCTTCACTACGACCCTCCTCTATGCGGGCTTGACCGGAGAAACGGGAAACAGAACCAACAACTAACGACTGGCTGACACAAGATCGCCTATCGCTCCAGGGACTAAGCTGTGCCCTTTCTCCACCTCTCCAAATCAGGCAGGTCAAAATACTGCAGCACACCCGGCAGCGTGTAGCTGGCCACGTCAAACGAGTCATAGTGTCGAGAGCGGACCCACTCGGCGTAACTGCCGATGCCGCCAACCACCTCGACGTCCTTTATTCTCTTGTCCATGCCCGCTGCAAGCTGCAGGTACAGCCCGTGCAGCCCGTGGGCGTAGCCCGTTATTTCGCCGGCGTCCAGACCCGGCCAAGCCGTTATCATGTCCAGC
Source organism: Armatimonadota bacterium (assembly GCA_030649165.1). Taxonomy (GTDB): domain Bacteria; phylum Armatimonadota; class UBA5829; order UBA5829; family JAUSEB01; genus JAUSGG01. Next base: position 35,828 of record JAUSGG010000060.1, on the reverse strand, counting down.
GCGCGCAGCGTGTCGTAGGTGCGCATGGCCGCCAGGCTGTCGTTCAGCCAGATCAGATCGTCGCCCAGCGTGAAGATCGAGCTGTAGTAGTCGAGCTCGTCCCGTCCTCCATTGAACCGGTACGGCAGCAGCGGACCGTCGCCCGACACGTCCAACACCACAACCGCTATTCCGGCGGCGCACGTCTTGCGGATCCAACGGGCGTGCGGCTGAAGGCACGTCGTGCCGCCATCCCAGACGGCCAGTGTGACCGGCAGGTCTCGCCCCTTCAGCCTGAAATCGCGGAACGCGAACCCGTGGTTGAAAAGGCCCTCCTGCGCCCACCAGAAGCACATCTCGATCTTGACATCATCCACCTGGCTCTGATCGTAAAACCGAGGATTCAGATCGAAGGGCTTTCGACCGGCGAACACCCGCTCTCTGAGCCAACCCAGGCCCTTCTCCTTGCGCTGGGCATCGGGAACGCCGGAGTTCCGCTTCTGGATCTCGGCAACGCGATCGACGTTCTCCTCGTAAACCGCCCGCGCCCCGGCGATCTCGCCCCTGACCTGCCCAAACGCCGTGCACCACAGCCGCGACCCCTCGATCTCCTGGATACCGCTGCCGTCCGGCGACACCTCCCTGCCCAGCAAATGCCTTGAGAAGAACTCAGTCGCCGCCGCCGCGAGGTTCCGCGTGTACGTGTGAGTCGAATTGTCTTCTATGATGTCCACGAGGTCGCCCTTGCCGTACAACTCCCACAGCCGCTTGCACCGCTCCACCGTCCGCCGCGTGCCCTCGATGGGGAAGAAGTCCGATGTGACCGCGAGGACGCGCACCGGCTTCGGCGCCATTGCCAGCAGGATATCCTCGTGGTCGAAGCCCAGGGCGGACATGCCCGTCCAAATCTGCTCGCAGTCCTGCCCGCAGCCCACGTACATGTAGCTTTGCCTGTTCATGATGAAAGTCGTCGGGGCCGCGCAGGCGATTCGCGGGTCGCATACCATCATCAGGCTCGTCTGCGTGCCGCCGCCGGAATTGCCTGTAACGCCTATCTTGTTCGGGTCTACTTCCTTGCGCGTCATTAGGTAGTCTACGCTCCGCATCGAGTCGTGCACGAAATAGCGGCCAAGTGAGTCGCCAAGGGGCAGGCACTGCGCCCCCGCGTAGCCGTGCTCCGTCACTCCCCACGTAACGGTGGTCCCGCCCAACTCCTTCTCGTAGTAACTGAACCGCTCTCCCTGGCCGATTGGGTCCTGCGCAAGAACGACGAGACCCGCGTGTGCGAGATACTGGCAGACTATCTGATACTCCGGTCCTTGCTTCGCCGCCTCGTGATGTCCGCACAGGAACAAGACCGCCCCTCGCGGCGACGTGACGTCCGGCGGCAGGTAAAGGTTGGCCGTGACGAACGTTCCCGGGCGGGACTCGAAGATGATCTTCTCGATCTTGATACCATCGTGCTCGACTATTCCCGTTGTCCGGGCGTTCAGCGGCGTGTCGCCTGGCGGAAGTCCGCCGAGATTCTCAATGAACCTGTCTCGAAGAAAGGCGCGGCGGGATTCCAGTTCAGCGGGAGTCCTTATTGCGTCGCGGGCGGCGTCTCCAGCGGCGAACGCTTCGTTGGAGCGCTCGTAAATGAACCGCTGCAGTTGGTGCCTCAAATCGTACCAGAACTCGTGCGGAGAAGTCTTTTCCAGTTGCCGAAAATCCATATGATCTCCTCGTTTCCTGCGTCTGCTCAAGTGCCTCTTATGGCCTAACCGTCTGTCTTCCTGCCGGAGTTCGATTTATCCGCAAGGCAGGAACCGCGAGAAGCGAAAGGGAAGGAGAGCATGACAAAAGGAGGATTGCTATGGAGAAACCCTCGGAACACTCCAGGCGGTTTGGCACATCCGATCTTTCAGCTTCTAACTCTCGGGCGATGCCAAGGCGAGAGTTCCTCAAACGCTCGGCAACGGCCGTTGCCGCCGTCTCGATCCTTGGCGGTGAAGCGCTCGGCGCGGGCGGCAAACGGCCCCCGAACATTGTGCTGATCAACTGCGATGACCTCGGATACGGCGACCTGAGCTGCTACGGCTCGAAGAAGATAGCAACGCCGAACGTAGACGCAATGGCGCGAACCGGCGTCAAGTTCTCCGATTTCCACTCCTGCGCGCCCGTGTGCACGCCATCCAGGGCCGGATTGCTCACCGGGCGCTATCCGATACGGTCAGGGCTGACGAGAGTACTCGGCCCGGGCCACCGCACCGGCATCAACGATGACGAGATAACCCTCGGCGAGGCGCTGAAACAGCGCGGGTACGCTACGGCGATTATAGGCAAATGGCATCTGGGTCACGAACCTCGATTCCTTCCGATGCGGCACGGCTTCGACTGCTGGTATGGCATTCCATACAGCAACAACATGGGCGGATGGAAAAACGGGCCGGATGGATGTCCGCTCATGCGCGGAGAAGACGTCATCGAAGCCCCAGTGGACCAGGACACTCTCACTCTCCGTTACACCGAGGAGTCCATCAGGTTCATCCGCGAACACAGAAATGGCCCGTTCTTCCTTTATCTCGCGCATAACATGCCGCACAATCCCGTCCACGCTTCCGAACGCTTCAGAGGAAGTTCAAAAGGCAAGCTCTACGGCGACGCGGTGCAGGAGATTGACTGGGGCGTCGGCGAGATTCTGAAGACTTTGAAGGATTTGGGCTTGGAGCGCAACACCCTCGTGATGTTCACCAGCGACAATGGCCCGAACGGCGGCTCCGCCGGGTGTCTGCGCGGCGGAAAGACGATGGTTTTCGAGGGCGGTATGCGCGTGCCTCTCGTTGCGCGCTGGCCGGGCCGAATACCCGCCGGCCACGTCTGCCATGAGCCGGCAAGCAACATGGACCTCTTTACAACCTGCGTGACGCTCGCGGGTGGCTCGGTCCCGGCGGACCGTCCGATCGACGGGCGGGACATAAGGCCCTTGTTCACTGTTCCCGGTCGGAACATGGAGGAATACCCGTTCTTCTACTTAAGGACGTCTTACCTTCAGGCAGTCCGTTTTGGCCGCTGGAAGATGCACGTGGGCCGGGGCACGGAAACCCTGGCCAAGCCGGAGCTGTACGATCTGGACCTGGATATCGGCGAAAAGCGGGACGTGGCGAAGGACCATCCGGATATCATTGCCGACCTGCAGGCCAAGATAGCATCGTTCATGAAGGGCCTCCCCGCGGAGGCCGGGCTCGGCGGCTCACCTGAGTCCTTCTAACAGGTGTATAAGGATTGGCCCAAAACCCTGATAATCTTCTACACCGACCGGCGGCGCGAAGATAGCCTCGGATGCTCGTCCGGCTCATTCGACTCTTTCTTCAGGGAGGAAACGTTTGAACAAACAACCTGTTGCACATTTCTCGTTCAAGACCGTCGAAGAAGCCCTCGCCGGCGAGTGCGGGCGGATGTTCTGGGCATCAATTCGCAACGGCGTCCTCGATTACGGTGATAAGGTCAGCTTGTTCGGCAAACGCTTGGACGAGGACCTGACCTTCGATATCGGCAACAACCGAATCCTGATGAACCTCGACCTGAAGGGCACGATTCTCAACTTCATATCGTATGGAGAGACTTATCCCTATGACCACCCCTTTCCCGGCGTCTGGACGCAGAAGCATTACCATCAGACCAAAGACCTTTCGTTCCGCCTCAAGATTGGCGACAAGACCTACGACCTGAAGCAGCTCGTCGGGGATTACAAAACCTCCCTGCTGGGCAATGTTTTGCCCATTACCGAGTTCTTTGTCGACGAACGAGCCGCGGTCAAGCTTATTGCCTTTGCTCCGATCTCCGCGGACGGTTCGGAGAGGCCCGGCGCCGCGATCTACGGGCTTTTCATCAAAAACGTGTCGGGAGAGAAGATCAAAGGTGTGGTCTACTCGCTAGAAAGCAGCGAAAGAATCACCGTGATGGCGGCCGACGGTATCGAGGCAAAACCCGAGATGCAGTATGAGATCAGGCCTGGCAAGTCGTTCTGGCTGCCGTTGATTCTCGCCGCCGTTCCCGCTCAAGAAGCCCTCAACGTTCTTTCCAGGCAGAGCAGCCTCGAATGGCTCCGCGCAACCCTTACCTATTTCCGAAGTCTGACCGGCAAGCTGGATATGCCCCAGGACGTTTACGCAGGCGAGTTCCTGGAGCGGTGTGTCCACCAGTGTTTCAACGCGACCGTCATGGCCGCAAATGGCGAGATCGCGGGCGAAAACAGTTGGGGTTCTTACCCGCTGAGAGACGAGATGTGGATGAAGGATTTCCACTATTCATATCTCCCTCTGGTCATGCTGGATCCTGAATTGGCCCGGCGCGGCATCCTCTGGTTCCTCAAATGGAGCGTGAGGTACAAGGGCAGGTTCCCCGGCGGGATCGACCACTCCATCAGCAACTCGCTGGCGCCCGTCTCGATGGCCGGGATCTACTATTCCACCACCGCGGACAAGCAGTTTTTCCTCGACCATCCGGAGGTGGCGAAGAAGTGCAGGGCGCTTCTTGACGGAGCGCTCAGTTTGCGAAGGGAGAAGGCGTTCCTGCTCGCCAGCCGGTTCATCTCCGACGGCGGCTCGGCGGGCGACTATCACACTGGATCGAATATCTTCGCATACTATTGCCTCAACTCCTTCGCCCGCATTCTTGAGGATATCTACGCCGACACCAAGACAGCGTCCGCCTACCGCGGCGCGGCGGAGAAGATCAAGAAGGAGCTTATCGCGCACAATATCATCGACGGTCCATTCGGCAAACAGTACGTGGAGGGCATCAACGAGGACGGCAATCTGCCCCTCAAGCACGTGGCCGTCAAAGGCGTCGATTATCCCGCCCCGGTTCCTTACATGGCCCACGACGGGGAGGAAAGCGACACGACACTGGCTTCATTCTACGGCTACACGACTTACGACGATCCCGCGCTGCACAACCTCAAGAAGTTCGCGCTCAGTGAGCACAACATACTCTACATGAAGACCCTCGGCGGCATCGTCTGGGCCGACCCCAACAGCTACGGGACCACGTTCCCCGGGTACGTCTCCGGCCTGGCCGCGACAAGCGACGCGGAGAGTATGAGCGGCGTGGACGGCTATCTGACGAAGATACGCAAGCTCACTGATCTCGACGGAAGCATCTGGTGGTGGCCATTTACCCAGTGGAAAACGACCTACCGGATCAACGACCAGCCGGCCCGCGGGCTCGGCAAATGCGGCTGGGCGTCGGGCGTGTTCAGTTGCCTTTTCATCTCCCAGTTCCTTGGCCTGCGCTACGACGCCCCCTCCCGCGCGCTCGAATTCCGCCCATTCAGCCCGTCGAGCGACTTCACCTGGGAGCGCTTCCGCCTGGGCGAAGGCTCGTTCACGGCGTCATACAAGCGGGAGGAATCGTCGGCAACGCTCGAAGTCACCAACCACAACTCCCATCCGGTGACCGTCAGCTACCAGACGATACTGCCGGAAGGGAAGGGGGAAAAGGAGATTCTGCTGGACGGAAAGCCGTACAAAGGCAAGGTTTCCGCCGGTTCATTCTTCAAATCCAGAGTTGTGATTGTGGAAGGCAAGGTGAAGGCGGGGGAGATGGGGAGTCTGCTCGTCAGGTTGTAGTCGGGATGGCGCCACACGTTCACATGAATCGGTCATCAACGGTGGTTTCGTTTCGGGAACAAGCTTCCCGAAACACCGAAGCAATTCCACCTTTGGACCTGAGAGAAAACCGCCGTCGCTTTTTGCGGAGGTAACATCTCCTCCACCAGTTTAGAGGTTAGAAGTTAGAGGGCCTCGGCGTGGTTGCCGGCGCTTTCGGCGTTTTACGCGTGGAAATCGTGCTGAGGAACGATGTCTCAGGCGATTCGAACAAGCCCGTCTTTTGGACTGGCCTCCCCGTCAGAATCACACATCGGAGCCCCATTCTCTCTCTTTGCCGCCTTTTTCTCTTTTCCCTTTGGACTTTTGCATTTAAGTCCAAAGGCCGTTTTACGCTCAGGTTTGGTACTTTTCACAACCATTCCGCGCTCGCATGACTGGAGTAGCGGGTGTTACCAGACCACTAACCCACCTCTTGTATACTGGTAGTAATACCAGTTTTTCGGCTGGTACACGCTCGGTTGCCAAGGACGGCACTTGACAATTTTGTTTGGGGGGGGGTACATAATGATAGAGATTCAGCAGTTCACAGTACTTCTACACCAAGCGGGCAGCAGACGCCACAACAGAGTGCGCACAATACTTTGGAGGAGAAAAGATGAAGTTGGGCTGGGGACTCCGATATGCTCTTGCGGTCATTTCATGATCTACGCCGGCAGAGACGGGAAGTATCTGAAGTTCCGGTGTCCGAAGCACAAGGAGCTAAGGGGTGGACCGTGCAGCGACTCCACCTACGGCCGCGTGCTGAAGATAGCAATATCCGAAGACGAGCGTCGCTGGCCTGGGCTGGCGAGACAGACCAAAAAGTTCGCGCGGCTGTATAGGAGACGGACAGCGGTAGAGAGAGTAAACAGCAGGCTTAAAGAACACCTGCAGCTCGATGAGCAGTATGTTCGTGGGATCGGGAAGATAACGGTGAATGCAACGTTCAGCCTTCTGGTTATGGTTGGCGCGGCGCTTGGGATGGCAAAGAAGGAGCGATGGAAGGATCTGAGACGCATAGTTAGGCTGGCGGCCTAGCTGAAGAAGCGAACGGGGCGAGAACCGTAAACACCCAGGCGGGCTTGCGTTTCGCCGCGCCAAAACCACGGTTTCTGAGCTGCTTAGGAGCGAAAACATTCCTTTCAGCGCCAAGAGCGCCGAAAACCGGGCCCAACCGGCATACTAACTTGCGTCTCAGACCAGCCTCAGCGGTCGCCAACGCAAATCCCTCCTCCTTACGTCCTATTGACAATCCTACAATCTATGGGTATACTGCCCCTAAGGATAGGCTCTAATGCGATACGACTACTCACCGATCACAGGTGGCAAGTCAAGCTGGGCGTGGCGACACTCCAATATTAGTGGAGCGTCGGCCGTCTTAGCGCGTTAGCGCAAGATGACAATCGGGTAATAACAGCCGCGGACGCTCCACAGGAGCGCTCCGCGTTTTTTGATTTTCAGGCTGAAAAAGGCCGCGGACGCAGTTGCTTCGCGGCCTTCTGCATTTGAGAAGCAGGCCGTCCGCAAATATCCGTAGCTTGCTTAGACAAAGGCAGCGTGAGGCTTTAACCTCACGCGAAGAGCTTAGGAGGTGAAAGATGACATCGGTGAACTGCCCGGACAAACAGGAGTTCATCAAACGGGCGAAACAGGGGAACCTGGTCCCGGTCTATCGCGAGATACTGGCGGACATGGAAACGCCTGTCTCAGCATTCAAGAAGATCGCCGACTCCGACTATACCTTCCTTCTGGAGAGCGTGGAGGGCGGAGAGAGGATGGCCCGCTACTCGTTCCTGGGCAGCGGCGCGTCGGTCATTATGCGCAGCAAGGGCCGAACGGTCGAGATCAACGGCGTAACGAGACTGGAACTGAAGGATTCGCAGGATCCTCTCCACGTGCTCGAACAGCTTCTCGCGCAATACCGATACGTTCCTGACCCGGAACTGCCGAGGTTCTGCGGCGGAGCGGTCGGCTACATCGGCTACGATATGGTCAGGTTTTTCGAATCTCTTCCCGATCTGACTGAGGACGACCTGAACCTCGACGACTGCGTATTCTTGATAACCGATGCGCTGCTCGTTTTTGACCACGTGAAGCACAAAATAAAGGTCTTGTGCAATGCGCACGTGAACGGTGATCCGGGCGACGCGTACGACGAGGCGGTTTGCAAGATAGATGAGCTGGTTATGCGCTTGAAAAACGGCGCCGCCGAACGCAAGGGGGAGCGCGACGCCGGCCCGGCAAGTCCCAAGCCGGTGACGTCTAACTTCACCAAGAGCGAGTTCGAGGAAGCCGTACTGGCCTGCAAGGAGTATGTCGCCGCCGGAGACGCCATTCAGATCGTCCTTTCGCAGCGACTCTCGGCGCCTGTCTCGGCGGATCCGTTCGATGTCTACCGCGCCCTCCGCTCGGTCAATCCCTCTCCGTATATGTACTATCTGTCCTATGGCGACGTTAAACTGATCGGTTCCTCCCCGGAAATCCTCGTCACGGAGGAGCAGGGCAATGTTCGGGTCCGCCCGATTGCCGGCACGAGGCCCCGCGGAAAAACCGAGGCCGAGGACAAGGCATTGGAGGAGGAGCTTCTAGCCGACGAGAAGGAACGGGCGGAGCACATCATGCTCGTTGACCTCGGCCGCAACGACATCGGCCGCGTCTGCCGCTATGGCAGCGTGCACGCGAACGAGCTGATGGTCATCGAGCGATACTCGCACGTGATGCACATAGTCTCAAACGTCCACGGGCGGCTTATGCCGGACAAGAACCAGTTCGACGTTTTGCGCGCGACCTTCCCCGCGGGCACGGTTTCCGGCGCTCCCAAGATCAGAGCGATGGAGATCATCGAAGAGCTTGAACCGACGAAACGCGGGACCTACGCCGGAGCCATAGGCTATTTTAGCTTCTCCGGCGACATGGACACCTGTATAACTATTCGCACGATTCTTATAAACAAAGGTACAGCGTACGTCCAGGCCGGCGCCGGCATAGTGGCCGATTCCGTCCCGGAGAACGAATACTATGAAACCATGAATAAGGCCGGAGCAATGCTCCGCGCCCTCGAGCTTGCCGAAACGGGGCTGGACTAGAGATGTGTCCGATCTGTCTTATCCGTCCTATCAGTCCGATGGAGGGTCCCAACAATGATTCTTATGATAGACAACTACGATAGCTTCACCTATAACCTCGTGCAATATCTTGGTGAAATGGGGCAGGAGCTCAACGTATTCCGTAACGACAAGATAACGCTGGACCAGATTGCCGAGATGAAGCCGGACCGGATCGTCATCTCCCCCGGCCCGTGCACGCCCGCACAAGCAGGAATATCCGTCGAGCTGGTCCGGCGGTTCGGCGGCGGAATTCCAATTCTTGGCGTATGTCTTGGCCACCAGTGCATCGGAGAAGCCTACGGCGGCGAGGTCGTGCGGGCCGACCGCCTCATGCACGGCAAAACGTCGATGATCTCCCATGACGGCGCCGGCGTGTTCCGTGGTCTTCCCAACCCGTTCGAAGCGACGAGGTACCACTCTCTCATCATCCGGCGGGAGAGTATGCCGGATTGCCTCGAAATAACGGCCGAGACGGATAAAGGCGAGGTAATGGGCGTAAGGCACAAAACTCACCCCGTGGAAGGAGTGCAATTCCACCCCGAATCGATCCTGACAGGAGTTGGAAAGGACTTGCTGCGGAATTTCGCAAACGGATGACCGCGGATCAGATAACCAACAACTGTTGTAATCCCCTCTCCCTCTGAGGGAGAGGGAGAGGGTGAGGGTGGAAGTCATCTCGTGCAATCCACCCGCCACTCGGTAACGAACAACGGAGGCGAATATATATGATCAAAGAAGCAATTCGCAAAGTGATAGACTGCCGGCACTTGACCCAGGAAGAGGCAAGCCAGGCTATGACTGAGATAATGGACGGCGAAGCGACCCCCGCGCAGGTAGCCTGCCTGATAACGGCCATGAGGATGAAAGGCGAAACGGTCGATGAGATCACCGGTTTCGTCAGGGTAATGCGCGAGAAAGCGGTCAAGATCACCACTTCCCGGGACGGCGCGCTCGACACGTGCGGCACGGGCGGTGACAAGCTGGACACGTTCAACATCTCGACGGCGGCCGCTTTGGTCGCCGCGGGGGCCGGCGTTCCCATAGCCAAACACGGCAACCGGGCCGCTTCGAGCAACTGCGGAAGCGCCGACGTGCTGGAGGCTCTTGGCGTGAAACTTGCGCTGAGCGCGGAGGAGATCGGGCGGTGCATTGACACCGTCAACATCGGTTTTATGTTCGCTCCCTCTATGCATCCGGCTATGAAACACGCGGTAGGCCCGCGAAAGGAGATCGGCGTCCGCACTGTGTTCAACATCCTTGGCCCGATGACCAATCCCGCGGGCGCGAAGCTGCAGGTCATCGGCGTCTTCTCACCGGACCTTTGCGAGCCGATGGCGAACGTGCTCAAGAACCTGGGGTCGCGGCGGGCGATGGTGGTGCACGGTCTGGACGGTCTGGACGAAATATCCACTATCGGGCCTACGAAGATCAGCGAACTGCGCGATGGGGTTGTGCGAAGCTATCAGATCGAGCCGGAAGACACCGGGATTGCCCGCGCGTCTGCCGATTCCATAGCGGGGGGCGACTCGATCGACGACTGCGCGCGTATCTTGACGAGCGTGCTGGAGGGCGCAAAAGGGCCGAGACGTGATATAGTCTGTTTGAATGCCGCGGCGGCGCTGATGGTCGGCGGACGGTCCCAGGATTTGCGCGACGGAATCCGCCTGGCGGCGGAAACGATCGATTCCGGCGCCGCACTCGCAGCCCTGGAGAATCTGAAAGCTTTTACGCGGGAGTGCAATCCGAGTTGATATTGGACGAGATTACACAATTCAAGCGCGCGGAAGTGGACAGGCAGAAGGAAGCCGTTCCGCCGGCCGAAGTGAAGGCCGCGCTGGCGGACGCGCCGGCTATCCGGGATTTCGCCGGCGCAGTCAGGCGGACCGGCTCCGGGATGCGTATCATCGCCGAGGCCAAGAAAGCGTCGCCGTCCAAGGGAGTGATCAGAGAGGACTTCCGGCCCGTCGAAATAGCGCGCGCGTTCGAGGCCAACGGCGCGTCCGCGATCTCCGTCCTGACGGACCAAAAGTTCTTTCAGGGCGCATTGAGCTATCTGACCGACGTAAAGTCGGCGGTCGGCCTGCCCATCCTGCGCAAGGACTTCATCATCGACGAATACCAAATCTACCAGAGCAGAGCAGCCGGCGCGGACGCGATATTGCTGATCGCCGCCATTCTCCCGGAGGGCGTGTTGCGCTCTTTCCTCGACACGGCCGGCGGGCTGGGGTTGAGCTGCCTGGTGGAGGTTCACGACGAGCCCGAGATGGAGACCGCGCTTGCGGTAGGCGCGAAGGTGATAGGCGTCAACAACCGGGACCTCAGGACGTTCCAGGTGGACATCAACACAACGGCCAGGCTTGCGCGAATGGCGCCTTGCGACCGGGTCATCGTGAGCGAAAGCGGCGTGCATTCGCGCGCTGATGTGGATTTTCTCTCTCGCGTGGGAACGCACGCAATCCTGGTTGGGGAGTCGCTGATGCGCGCGGAGGACATTGGAGCCAAGCTGAGGGAGCTGATCGGATGACAAGAGTCAAGATTTGCGGGATTACCAGTATAGAGGATGCGATCGCCGCGGTGGAATGCGGGGCGGACGCGGTAGGTTTCGTCTTCGCGCCCAGCCCACGGCGGGTGGACGCCGCGACGGCGAAGCGCATTGCCGACGCTCTGCCGCCATTTGTCAGCAGGGTGGGCGTTTTCGTCAACGCGGACCCCGGCGCGCTCCAGACCGCCACGGATTGCGGGTTGGATACGGCGCAGCTTCACGGCGAGCAGAGCGACCTGTTCGCTCAATGTCTGGCCCCCTATATGCGGATCATCAGGGTCCTGAGAGTAAAGGACCAGGACAGCCTGGCGGCGCTCAAGACCTACCCCGCCGCTGACGCTTATCTTCTGGACACGTTCTCCAAAGAGGCTATGGGCGGCACCGGCAAGAGGTTTGATTGGGAGCTTGCGCTGAAGGCCAAAGAGTACGGCAAACCGCTCATCCTGTCCGGCGGCGTGACCCCCGAGAACGTTGGAGAAGCGGTCGCGCTGGTCAGGCCCTACGCCGTCGATGTGTCCAGCGGCGTCGAGTCCTCGCCTGGGAAGAAGGACCACAACAAGATAAAGGAGTTCATTGAGAATGTCAGAAAAGCTGATCAAACTGCCTGACGAACGAGGCCATTTTGGCCGTTTCGGAGGGCGATACGTGCCGGAGACGCTCATTCCGGCCTTGGATGAGCTGACCGCGGAATACGAGAGGGCGAAAGCCGACCCGGCGTTTCGACAGGAGCTCGATTACTACCTCGATCAGTACGTCGGCAGGCCCACACCTCTGTATTTCGCGCAGCATCTGACCGAATCGCTCGGCGGCGCGAAGATCTACCTGAAGCGCGAGGACCTCTGCCACACCGGCGCGCATAAGCTGAACAACGTGATGGGGCAAATCCTTCTGGCCAAGCGGATGGGCAAGAAACGGATCATCGCCGAGACCGGGGCCGGCCAGCACGGTGTCGCCGCCGCGACGGCCTGTGCTCTCTTCGGCTTCCACTGCGAAATCTACATGGGCGAGGAGGATACCCACCGGCAGGCGCTCAACGTGTTCCGGATGAGGCTCCTCGGCTCGGAGGTCCACTCGGTCACGAGCGGGACCCGCACTCTGAAAGACGCGATGAACGAGGCGATCCGCGATTGGGTTACGAACGTCCGCACTACGCACTACATCATCGGGTCTGTCGCCGGCCCTCATCCTTATCCGATGCTGGTGCGGGATTTTCAATCGGTAATCGGCGTCGAGGCCCGGCGGCAGATTTTGGAGGCCGAAGGCCGGCTCCCCGACCGTCTGATTGCCTGCGTGGGCGGAGGCAGCAACGCGATGGGTCTCTTCTACCCGTTCTTGAACGATCCCGTGGCGTTTACCGGAGTCGAAGCGGCCGGCTTCGGTCTGGACTCCGGCAAACACTCCGCCACGCTCGTCGCCGGCAGCTATGGGGTGCTGCACGGATCGGCCAGCTATTTACTGCAGGACGAGAATGGGCAGGTAAAAGAAACACACTCGATCTCAGCCGGGCTCGACTATCCCGGCGTAGGACCGGAGCACAGTCACTTCAAGGAATCGGGCCGGGCGGAGTACGTTGCGGTGACGGATGACGAGGCGCTCGCTGCTTTCCAGACCCTTTCGAGACGCGAAGGAATAATCCCGGCGCTGGAATCATCACACGCTCTGGCGTACACAACGAAGATTGCTCCCCAGATGGGTAAGAATGAGGTGGTAATAGTAAACCTGTCCGGCAGAGGGGACAAGGACGTCGAAGTAGTCTCGAAGCGCATGGAGGTGGCCTTGTGAGCCGGATAGGGGAACGATTTGCGGAGTTGGCGGCGAGATCGGAGAAAGCCCTGGTCTGTTTCCTGACCACCGGCGATCCCGATATCGAGACGACCGGAAAGCTTGCGCTGGAGCTGGAGAGAGCGGGGGTTGACATTCTGGAACTCGGCGTCCCGTTCAGCGATCCGCTTGCGGACGGACCCAGCATCCAGGCGTCCTCTCAGCGGGCTTTGATGCAGGGGGTGACCATTCGGAAGGTCCTGGACCTGGTTTCGCAAATCCGGCGCACTTCGGAGCTTCCGATTGTCCTGATGACTTATCTGAACCCCGCTCAGCGTTACGGCCTGGAGCGGTTCGCGGACGACGCGCGCGACGCAGGCGTGGACGGGGTGATAATGACCGATATGCCGCCGGAGGAGGCGGGCGAATGGAAGGATCTGACCGATCGCCGCGGAATAGACAGCATCTTCCTGTTGGCTCCGACCAGTCCTCCCCCGCGGATCGATTTGGTGGCCGCCGCGGCCACAGGGTTCATATATTGTGTATCTCGGACTGGGGTGACAGGCGCTCAGAAGGACTTGTCAATGGAACTGCAAAACATGTTACCGGCGATTCGCGCGGTCACTGACAAGCCCGTTGTAGTCGGCTTCGGGGTGTCGAGCCCGGAGCACGTGCGTCAGGTTTGCGCGCTTGCGGACGGAGCGGTCGTCGGCAGCGCGCTCGTGGATATGGTTGCCCGCAACGGGACCGACTCCGACCTGATCACGCGCGTCGGCGATTTCGCCCGCTCCCTGAAGGCTGGCACAAGATAGACCTACTCCCTCCCCTTTCAGGGGAGGGTTGGGGTGGGGTTGCATGCATCCGCGGTCCCAGGAGGCGATGTCATGTATTCGAAAGAGCAATTCGCGAAAATGCTGGACTACGCGCTTTTGCGGCCGCAGGCGACCCGCCAGGACGTAGTCCGTTACTGCGACGAGGCCAAAAGGCATCATTTCGCCAGCGTGTGCGTGTTTCCGTTCTGGGTCCAGTATGTCGCCCGTCAGCTCGCGGGATCGGATGTCAAGACCTGTACGGTCATCGGGTATCCGTTCGGCGGAAACGGACGGGCCGTCAAGCTGTTCGAGGCCAGGAACGCCATAACGAACGGCGCGTCGGAACTGGACGTCGTGGTCAACATATCCGCTCTCAAGTCGGGGGAGCTTGCGATAGTCGAGCGCGAGATCGGAGAGCTTGTCGGCAGCGCGCAGATGCAGGGGATGACCACCGACGCGAAGCGTACGCTGGTTAAGATAATAATCGAAACCGCGTATCTTACGGACCGCGAGAAAATAACCGTATGCGAGATCGCCAGGGACGCCGGCGTCGAGTTCCTGTCGACCTCGACCGGCACCGCTCCGACCGGCGCGACGGTCGAGGACATTCGACTGATTCGCAACACCGTCGGCTCTGCCGTGGGCGTAAAGGCCGCCGGCGGCATAAGGAACGTGGACCAGGCGCTGGCCATGCTCAACGCGGGCGCGAACCGCATCGGCGCCAGCAACGCCGTCCAAATCGCCGAGGTCTACGATCCTGATGTGTTTCTGTCCGAAAGTCGGAGATAAACGGGGTTAAATATTGCCGGTATACCGTGCAAATGCCATAGTCCTGCGCAGAACCAATCTTGGTGAGACCGACCGCATACTCACCCTTTACACCCGCGAGCACGGCAGGCTCTCGGCCATAGCCAAGGGTTCGCGCAGGCCCGCAAGCAGGCTTGCCGGCGCAACGGAGCTTTTCAACTTCGGCCGCTACCTCCTTGCAACGGGCAAGAGCCTGGACGTGGTCACCCAGTCCGAAACCCGCGAATCCTTCCCCAACATCCGCGCCGACCTGAACAGAATCGCTTATGCGATTTACATTGTCGAGCTTGTAAACGAAACCATAGAAGACCGCGAGCCCAACCCGGATTTGTTCGACACGATACTCTCCTGCATGTACTTGCTTGAGGGCGGTGTGGACCCAGAGGTCGTCACGCGCGCATTCGAGCTGCAGCTTATGGCGGCGTCCGGCTACAGGCCCCGACTGGAATCCTGCGCTCGATGCGGAACGCCGACCTCGACGCAAAAGGTGAACTTCAGTCCGTCCATAGGCGGAGTCGTCTGCGGCCAATGCGGCCCTCTGCCGGAGGACACCATGACGATCCACCACGAAACGCTCGATACGATGAAAGCTCTCCTAAACGCCGAAGCCGCGCAAATCCGAGACTCGCGGCCATCCGAGCGAACGCTGGACGAGATGGCCAACGTAATGCGCTGGTACATCCGCTACCGCCTCGAACGCGAACTCAAAAGTTCGGAGTTCATACAGGCATTGAAAGCAGGGCGCTAATCCGCGCTGTGGATCTGCCTCGGCGGTATCCGTATACCTTTGAACATGATATATACGTACCGCCGATTTTTCCGCGGAAGCGGGACTTCAGCGGACCATGTAAAACGCCGAGGAGCGCTGCGAGCCTCGTAGTACCGCGTTGTCTCGAAAGTCCTTGAGTGCTTAAGGGCCTCCCGCATCGCTCGGCGGGTAATCATATTGGAAGCAAACTGGCGGCTGATATATGATACGACGGACTCGATTCGCGTGCGCTTTTCAGTCGCCGTATCAAAGGCAGCCGGCGCTCCAGCGCCGGAATAGTCTCCGGTCGCACCGTATTCGGTCATTTTCCTGCCGTTCGCTGATACCTTGATCTCTCTGATCTTCCAATACGGGTCCGGACTGGTCTTGTCGCTCTCGTATCCATCCGGTCTCAGGTTGTATGTGCCTCTGAAGTTGTCGGGCGGCCCCGTCTCGTCGTATGTTAGGGCGAAAAGCTTCTCCCGCCGCCCGTCTAACACTGTACTTAACAAACCCCGCTGGATCGCTCCCGTAGTATGCCTTCTTGAGTGTCACGGAAACCGGGCCGGCTCTGCCCGTGATGGGCAGCGCCGAAGGCGATATGTTGTTGAAAACGACTTTCGTGCTGCCGCGCGAGACATAGCACTCCAAGTCTAGCGCGATGTCGATCTCGCGGGGTCGCCTACCTACACGGAAGTGCAGACCGCGTTCGCTTACTCCTCCTCCCAAGTTGCTGCTCGACCATCCTTTCCCATCAACCTTCTTGCCGTCAATCGTTCCTTCCCACGAATCCCACGCCAGATCCCAATTACGGGAGGGTTTGATGTGAAAGGCAACCTTCACGTAGTCGCCCTCTAACTCAACCTTCTCCACGCTAAGCCGCACACCGCCGACCATACTATGAGCCGGGAGCTTCGAGGCATCTATGACTGTGTAGCCTGCCTGCTGCTGAGGCGCCTTACGCGCCAGTGACCGGATTGCAATGCCCGCTGAAGCAATGATCAGGATGAGCAGCCATAAAAACTTGCTGCGGAGTAGTCTAAGTAACGGCGCCATTCTAACATTCCCTCCATTCGCTCCCTTGGATATTGTACGTTTTGACGCGCGTGTCCTGCCGCAGCGACGCCAAATATCGTATAATGGATGGCGAATGTCCATTTATGGAGGTCTCCATATCTTGAGCCGTAGGTTCTCGCTTTTTGCTCTGCTTGTTCTTATTCTCGCACTGGCCATTCAGGCGGCTAACTGCGCTGCCTTCCCCCTCACCATCAAAGACGCCCGCGGTAAGGCCATTGTCATCAAATCGGCCCCACGCCGAATCGTCTCCCTGACCCCCCATAACACCGAAATCCTGTTCGCCCTCGGCCTCGGCGATCGGGTGGTCGGCGTGACGGCCTGGTGCAACTACCCTCCCGCCGCGAAAAAGAAGCCGAAGATCGGCGACCGGATCGTCAACGTGGAGAGGGTCTTATCGCTCAAGCCCGACCTGATCCTCGCCCACGCGAACCTGAACGACAACTACATAAAACAGCTCGAAACCCTGCGCAAGACCATCATCGCCCTGGACCCCAAGACTTACGAACAGACGATGTCCGACATCGCCCTTGTGGGCCGCGCGACCGGCAGCTCAGAACAGGCGGCGGCGATAGTTCACGGAATGCGCTCGGCGGTCAAGAAGGTGAGGGGAGCAAAAGCCGCGGGTCCGCGTCCGAATGTTCTTGTTGTCGTCCAGCCCAATCCGCTGTGGGCGGCGGGCCCCAAGACGCTTGCCGACGAAATGCTCCACTATTGCGGCGCGAAGAACGTTGCTTACGACTCCAAATCCGGCTTCAACCAATACCCCGTGGAGTTGGCTGTCTCGCGCCAACCTGACGTGATAATCGTCGGCACCACCGGCGGGCAGAAGGAATTTTTCCTGACAAGCCCAATCTGGCGCAGCGCGAAAGCCGTCAAGCAGAAGCGCGTATACGAGATGGACTTCGACCTCCTTGTCCGCCCCGGCCCCAGACTCGCCGACGGCCTACTCAAACTCTCCCGAATCGTGCGCGGGTCTCACCATCGGTGCAATCCGGGCACGAACCACTAACCACGAATCACGAACCACTCCATTTGTCGACGGCCTCCTCAAGCTTTCGCAAAGCGTGCGAGGGTCTCACCAATGGTGCAATCCGGACACGAACCACTAACCACGAATCACGAACCACTCCCTCATGTTTGTCCGGCCGGCCGAAGGGGTAGTCTTTTCACCGGAACCGGCTCCCGACGCCGCAACGAATTCACAGGAGGGCGCGATGGAAGATAGGCTCATCGAAGGAGTCAGATGCACGGTCAGCAACTGCGATTACTGGGTCGAACAGAACCGATGCAAGGCGGGGCAAATCCTCGTAACGCACAGCTCGCCGATGATCGTGGCGGACAAACACGGCATGAACGCCGAGCAGGTTCAGCAAACACCGGCCGACGAGATTGGCGAAACCTGCTGCTACACATTCGAACCGGAAGAATAACCGCACTCGGGGCTGCGTCGCCTTCCCTCGCCGCAGCCCAGAAAGATAGCTTGCTTCAGCTTGCTTAGCATCACGCCAGGCTCGTCATTCATGGCGAGATCATTCAGCGCCGACAGCCTCTTATCCGCGTTCATCTGCGGTTTTCCCTGAACCACCCCTCTCGCACGGTAAGAGTTTCAGTCTTGGTGAGTACGACTCTCTTCGTTGCTCACTCTCGGCAGACGACGAGCGCAATCCCCCTCCCTTGAGGGAGAGGGTGAGGGTGAAATCTTCTCCCGATTTCTGAATTCCTACGACATCTGATTGCTCTCCCATCTGCGTTCATCTGCGTTCATCCGCGGTTTCCACTGAACCACCCCCTCTCGCGGCCAGCGCAGTTGACCATCACGAGCCCAGCCGCTACACTCATGCTAGTCATGGCAAACGACTGGCTCAGCAAATGGAAAGGCAAGCTCAACACTGACGATGACTGTGTCAGGTTCGTCGATGACCTTGGCTTCTGCACAATCGACCCGGCGGAGCGGTTCCCGGAATTTCCCAACCAGGCGGACGCGATGGGTATCGAGTCCGCCATCGGCCGCACATGGTGGTGGAAGGACGACCTTCACATTCAGAAAAAGCTCTACTATACCAGGCTGTTCTTCAATCGGCCCGGCTATATCTCAATGGAGATGCTCCCCGCCTTCATTGCCACTAACGGACAGGTTGCCGACGAGCTGATTCTCATGGGGCGTATGCCGCTCGCCCAGCAGGCTATCTACGAGACTCTCGAAGCGCAGGGGCCCATTTCTTCACGGGAATTGCGCAACCTGCTGGTGGGCGACGTCAAGAAGCAGTCCGCTTCCGCGCTCATAGCGCTGGAGCGGGTATTCATCGCAACGAAGGTCGATATCACTGGACGCACCATGCACACGTACAGCTACGTGTGGGACCTGGCCGAGCGCTGGATCCTGTGGGCATTTGAGGAGGCGGATAGGCTCGGCGTCAAGCGAGCTAAGCAGATGATATTGGAGAAGCTGCGGCGCGGCGGCGTCTCGGATGGACCGCGCATAATGGCCGCGGCGTGTGGATGGCAATGAAATCCAGGCAGCCAACTGTCTCGGACGCTGACCGCCTGTTCCTCCGGCTCAAGGAAATTCTCCAGGCAACAGCCCGCGAAATGAGCATGAGCGCCGGGAACGATGGGTATTTTAAGCAGGCGTTGATTGCGGTCATACAAAACGCCGCCGGTTCGCTTGCCCCCAGCGAAGTGAGAGTTCTCCGACCTGCGATCGAGCAGCTTCTTGAACTGTCTCCTGCCGAGGACGGCGGGCTGTCTACTGACCACCGTGCCCGCAAGTCTTCGGGCAGCTATTATACGCCCGACTACATAGTCGAATACATCGTCAAAGCAAGCCTTCGTCCCGCGCTGGCCCGGGCCGAGCGTGAGTCGGCGAAGCTCCATTCAGCCGGGGTAAGAGGCGAGGATTTGCTTCGGCCTTATCTCGATATCTACGTCATCGACGCCGCGGTTGGGACCGGCAGGTTCCTGTCGGCGGCGGCGCAAGAAATCGCATCGGCAATCCGCGGCAACGAGGCGACGGCGCAAGCGGTCGGACTTACCCATTCCCACTTACTGCAAATGGTATCGGAGAACTGCCTGTACGGCGTGGATCTGAACCCGGCCGCCGTCGAAGCGGCCAGGTTGACCATATCCGTCGAAGCCTGCGGGGAGACGCGCCGCGCTCTGGAAGACCATTTGAGGGTGGGGGACGCGCTGGAGTGGAGTATGCCTGGGGTTGCGCGTCAGGGCAAGTTGCTCACCGAAGAACCGATAGCCTTGGATTGGCCCGGCCAGTTTCCGGATGCCTTCAATCGCAATCCTCCGGGCTTCGATGCGGTTATCGGCAACCCTCCTTGGATATCCTTCTCCGGCCGCCATGCCGTGAAGATCGACAAGGAAACGCGGCGCCGATTCAGCGAGCGGTGGGAGTCGGCGCGCGGGTGGCCGTCGTCACATGGAGTTTTCCTCCACCTCGCCGCGCAACTGTGCCGGATAGGTGGAAGAATCGGCCAGATCGTCCCGGAGCAGCTTTTGGACCTTCCGCGTTACGCGAAAGCGCGAGAGGTTTTGTTCGCAAGGGCTCGGTTGGCTGAAGAACCGGTGAAGGTGGATGAGAAGGCGTTTCGCGGGGTGGTCGGACCTTCCTGCGTTCTCGTGCTGGACCGGACCGCAAGCGGCAACCCGGACCAGCCCGCAAGGGCCGTGCATTTGCTCACTCAGGGCGGGATACTGCACGGCGACGTTTCCGCTGGCGCGGCGCTGATAATCGAGAAGATGAAGCGATTCCTTCCGCTGCCGGCCCGCGCATTCGGCGATCCCGGCGTGCACACAGGCAACTCCGCGGATTTGCTCATCAGGAAGGCTCCCGATCCCGGGACGGTACCGCTGAGGATTGGGAAGGACGTTGGCCGCTACGTTGCGCGTGACCCGAAGCTGTGGCTCGTGGAGCAGCCGCGACCGGCTGAGGGAGGCTATTATCGCATAGGCTCCGCGGGCCGCTATGCCGAAGCGAAGATACTGATCCGGCAAACAGCCCCGTATCCAATAGCGGCGAGGCACGTGACCCCCGGCTATTTCCGCAACAGCCTCCTGGCCTGCTTCGGGTGCGACGGCTTCAGCGTCGAATATCTGCTCGCCGTGCTCAACTCCCGGCTCGTGCGCTTCTTCCATCAACACGAATACCGCGATGGCCGGCAGCAGGCGTTTCCGCAAGTGAAGGTCGGCCACCTGCGCTCGATCCCGATACCGCCGCCGGGCGATCGGATCGAGGAACTCGAAAACCTCGCCCACCGCATGGAACAGCTAGCCATGCAAGGCGACACAGCGGCCATGTCCGCGGTAGACCGCCAAATCGACTGTCTCGTCTACCGCCTGTACGGGTCAACCGACGACGAAATCAACGAGGTCGAATCATTCCTCGTCCGCACACGATAGCAGCCCACCCTTCCCCCAACCTCATAGACCTTCCGCGCCCTCTGCTCATTGACATACACGCCTCGTGCGTGGTATAAGCGGTACAAGCACGAGGCAGCGCCGAATAGCTCGTGGAAGGGATCCAGCGATGCGAGATCGTACGGACCTTCACATTCATTCGACAGCGTCGGACGGCGAAATGACTCCCTCAGAGATCATGGAGGAGGCGGGCCGCGTCGGCTTGGGCGCCATCTGCATCACCGACCACGATAGCGTAGAAGGTCTGGCTGAGGCAGCCGCTGTGTCTGCCGGCGTTGAGTTCGTCCCAGGGGTTGAGATCAACGCCGATAACGAGGCCAGAGAGATACACATTGTTGGCTACTTTATCGATCCCCTGTGCGAGAAGCTGCGCGAGACGCTGATGGGGCTTCGCCGCGCCAGACTGGATCGAGCAAAGAGAATAGTAGACAAGCTCCGCGACCTCGGTGTGCCTGTCACAATAGAGCGCGTAGTGCAGATTGCGGGGAACGGGGCTGTCGGCCGGCCGCATATCGCCCAGGCGATCTGCGAGACAGGGGCTGTGTCGGGTATGAACTCGGCGTTCGGCAAATACCTGACGCGAGGCGCGCGGGCTTACGTGCCGCGCGGCAGAATCACCCCACAGGAGGCCATTGAGATCATTATTGAAGCCGGCGGTGTGGCCGGCCTGGCGCATCCCGGCAAAGTCGGAAACGACGGAGTCATAGAAGAGCTTCTGGATTGCGGATTAGGAGCGCTGGAAGTGCACCACACCGATCACGGTCATCAGGACGTAAGCCGCTACAGCAAGCTGGCCGCTAAATACAACCTGATAGCTACCGGCGGTTCGGATTCGCATGGAATGCTCAAGGACAAGCCGATTTCAATCGGCAGTGTCACGGTCGGTTTGGAGGTCGTTGGGGAGCTCAGAGCCGCATCTCAGAGGTCTTAATACTTGGACTCCACAATTCCTGTAGCAGTTGACCCGCGGGAAGCCCGCGGCAGAACGGCTGTGGGCTTTTTGTACGCCTTGGTCGCCACTATTCTCTGGAGCATAGTCCCCATAGGCATCAAGTATCTGCTGCGCCAGGCATTGGACCCGTTCACCATTGCGTTCTCTCGGTTTGTTCTTGCCTCATCCGCCTTATGGCTCATTGCGAAGGCGAGAGGGAAGGTTCGACCTGTGAACCGCGCGGACCTCCCGCTTTACCTGATGGGCGGCATCGGAATGGCGGGAAACTACATCCTCTATGCCCTGGGACTGCAGTACACGACCGCTTCCGCGACCAACATCATCGTGCAGGATGAGGTGGTCGCGCTGGTTATCCTCAGTCATTTCATCCTTGGCGAACGTATCGGCAGGGTCCGCGTTCTCGGAATGCTGTTCGCCGTCTGCGGGATTGCAGTCGTGCTCTGGAACGGCCAGAGCTTGGCCGCGCTCGTCAACTCGCAATACCTGCTCGGCAATGTCATAATCCTGTTTGCCGGTCTGTCTTGGCCGCTTTACGGCCTCGCCCAGAAGCTCCTTTCCCGGAGGATGGTTTCAAGCACGTTGGGCCTGACCTATATCTTCGGGGTGGCGGCCATTCTGTCGGCCGTCCCCGCCGCGTTGGGCGCAAATGTGCACGGCAGGCTGGAGGTCCCGGTATTTGCCTGGCTATTTCTGGTGGGCGTCGTGAGCACGGGCGCGGCTTACCTTTGCCTCGCCAGAGCGTTCAGCATGCTGGCGGCATCCACGGTTGCCGTGACCACCTGTATGCTTCCCATATTCACGCTTGTCACGGCTGCGATTTTCCTCGGAGAGCCCCTCACGCCGGTCATAGCGTTGGGCGCCGCGTTCGTCGTGGCCGGGATTGGCATTATTGGTCGCGATGAGGCGGCCTTTCAGCAGAATCGCAATTCGGAGCAATAAGCAGATGCATAAGGTCGCGGGCCAAAGGGACCCAATCATAAAGCTGTTGCGTGACCTGTGCGGCGAGGAGGGCCGCCGGAGAACCGGTCTGTACTTCGTGGAAGGCGAGGAGCTTGTCAGGCGGGCGTTCGATTTCGGCGGCAAGCTCGACTCGATTATACTCAGCGAGAGGTACGCCGCCGGCGAGGCTTCCAAAGACTTGCTTTCGCGCTCCGCTTCAACCTGTGTGCCGGCGTATTGCGCCACGGATGGACTGCTAGCAAAGACGCTGCAAGCCAAGCCGACGCCCGACTGCTTGGCCATTATCGAGCGAAAGGTCGCCGCGCTGTCGGAGGCGTTCGCGGGCGACATTCCACTGGTTCAGATGGTGGAGCGGGGCGAAAACGCCGACAACCTCGGGATGCTGCTGAGGTCTGCTGACGCGGCAGGGGTGAGCAGCGTCGTGCTTACGGCGGGGACAACCGATCCGTTCAACCGCCGAGTGGTCAGGGGTTCACGTGGGGCGGTTTTCACCGTTCCCATCTGCATTTGCAACGATTCGGGCGTCGTGATAGAGGAAGCGCGCGGAAAGGGCCTGCAGGTCGTCGCGACTTCCGCGCAAGCTGAACAGGTGTACACGGATTTCGACTACACGAAGCCCACGATGGTCATTGTCGGTAACGAGCACGTCGGCATCTCCGATGTGGCGCGTGAGAAAGCTGACGTCGTTGTGCGAATCCCAATGCTGGGCAAGATCAACTCGCTGAACATAGCGGTCGCGGCGAGCCTGATGCTGTACGAGGCAGTGAGGCAGAGGGGATACTAACCCTTATGAATCGACTCTCCCAGCACGTCCATTGCGGCTTCCTGGATCGGCTCCGACAGGGTGGGGTGGGGGTGAATTGCCGCGATCACCTCTTCGACCGTCGCCTCGTTCTGCATAGCGACGACCGCCTCGCTGATGAGGTCGGTGGCATGCGGCCCCAGGATGTGCACTCCGAGGATTTCTCCGTATTTCGGCTCGGCGATGATCTTTACAAACCCTTCGCGTTCGCCCATTCCGAGCGCCTTGCCGTTTGCCGCAAATGGGAACGTGCCTATCCTGATTTCGCTGTGCTTCTCCCTGGCCTGTTCCTCGGTCATTCCAACCGAGGCGAGCTCGGGCACGGTATACACGCAGGCGGGGAAAACGCGATAGCTCATCCTGACGTCTCTGCCTAACGCATGCTGCACGGCCACTTCGCCTTCGGTCCAGGCGACGTGGGCGAGCATCGGCTCGCCAACCACGTCACCAACAGCGTAGACGTTCGGCACGTTGGTCTGCATACGTTCGTTGACGAGAATTCTGCCGCGCTCGGTCTTGATTCCCAGTTGCTCGAGACCGATGCCTTCGCTGACCGGCCGCCGGCCTACCGCGACGAGGACCTTCTCTACCTCGATCGATTGCTCCCCTCCCGGAGTACTCATGAACACTCGCTTGCCGCCCGAAATGTCCTCGGCGCGCGTGACTCCGGTCTCCGTCATAATCTTGATGCCGGCGCGCTTGAGGCACTTCTCGAACTCCTTGGCAATCTGCATGTCCGCGGCGGGCACGATCTGAGACATCAACTCCACGATCGTCACCTGAGACCCCAGACGCACAAACGTATAGCCGAACTCAAGCCCTATCGCGCCTCCGCCCACGATCAAAACGCTCTTAGGCAGGGCTTTCAGGTCAAGCGCTTCATTGCTGGTCCAGACGGCCTCTCCGATCTCAAAACCGGGCAGCGGCAGGAGCGCGGGGACGGAGCCCGTCGCCACGATGATATTCCGGGCCGTAATCGTCCGAGAGCCGCCTTCGTTCAAATCGACTGCCACCGTGTGAGGATCGGTCAGCTTCGCGGCGCCCTTTACCCACTCTACGTTGTGGTTCTTGAACAGGGTCGCCACACCGCCGGTCAATTGCGATACGACCTTGTCCTTCCGCTCCATCATCTTGGCGACATCTATCTCGGGGCTGCCGACCTTGATCCCGAAGGTGTTCGCGCGGCTGATGTTATGGACCAGCTCCGCGGTCGAGATGAGGGTCTTGGTGGGAATGCAGCCGACGTTAAGGCAGACGCCGCCGAGCGCGCCCTTTTCCACGCATGCGGTTTTGGCGCCCAATTGCGCGGCGCGAATTGCTGACACGTATCCGCCCGGGCCGGCGCCTATAATGAGTATGTCAACTTCAAACGAGCCGCCTTGTTTCATCATCTGCTGGACTTCCTCCGAGGCCGTTCGGGAGGGCTGCGCCTCTAAAGCGGGGATGGATTCCAGAAGCGAACGCACCGGGCCTGCGGTCGATGGAAACGTCCCGATGGAGCTTCCCGGACGTGGATGCTTTGGTGGCCGGTTCATTGGAGTTCCTCCTCTTGGGGAGCCTGTAAGAAAACTAAAAGCCAGAGGCCGCGAGACCTTCTGACTTACAAACGAGAATACCCGCCGCGGCGTGTCTCACAAACGAGGAGGGCCCGCCGCCGACCCAAGACGTAATATAGCACGCCTGCGCGGGACTGTCAAACCGAACGAGGTCAGAGTCTGGAAGTTATGAGGTAGCTCCGACCGTCGACCCAACTGGCAAAAGCCCCCCTAAAGGAGTAACATGTTCTTGGTGTGCGAACCGCGCAGGCGGATCGTCTATATTATCTCATCGCTCGGAGTGAGCATTATCTTGTCATCAACCGCAATCGCGGCAAGTCTTGCCGACGCCGTCGCTCGCGCCGCTGGTCTGCAGGGACGGGTAATGTGGTGCGACGCGGAGGCGAACATCCAGTATCTGTCCAACTGCGAAGGCGTGGCGGACACGTTGCGCCGCTGCAAGGACGCTGGTATCAATACTGTCGTCGTTGACGTGAAACCGCTGAGCGGATATGTGCTCTACAACAGCAAGGTCGCCCCCCACATGTCCGCCGTCGCCAAGTACAACTATCCAAAAGGCTACGACCTCCTGGCGGCGATGATAGAGGAAGGCCACAGGCTCGGACTGAAGGTCCATGCTTCCGTCAACGTGTTCTCGGAGGGATCCCAGGCTATTGGCGCCGGGACCGCCTTCGATCACACCGATTGGCAGTGCGTTAACTACGAGGCCGACTATTGGGTAATGACGCCGTCCGGAGAAGCGTGCCCGGCGGCCGGGGTGGACGTCCCGGTTCCAGCCGGAAGGCTGTACGTCTGTTTCAAAGATTCCGGCAAAGCCCTGGCCGACCCCACGATTCTCCGGGTCCTGCTGGACAGGGACGGCGAGATAACCGCCGTCTTCGCCGCGGGACAGTCCTGCTCCGGAGGCGTTCCTCCCGGCGGGTTGGTCCTTGCAGCGAGCGGCCCGGCCATGGATTGGCTATCTCCCAGGTCGGTCCCCGGCGGTAAGCTCGCGGTCGAGACGAGACCGCGCTTTACTCCGGTCGCCAAATCGTCTGCCGAGCATTTGGCCGTCTTCGTCAACCCAGCGGCTCGAACGGTGCGCGATTACGAACTGAGCGTAATCGGCGAAATAATCCGTAATTACAGTGTGGATGGGCTGATACTCGACCGTATGCGCTATCCGAACATTTACGCCGATTTCAGCGATCTGAGCCGGACCCAGTTCGAATCGTTTATCGGGCAGGCCGTCGAGCGCTGGCCTGAGGACATATATCAGATCAAGGCGCCGGACGGCGAGATACGGCGCGGCAAGCTGTTCAACCAATGGCTTGAGTGGCGCGCTCGTCGGATACGTGATTTTCTCGCTCAGGTCCGCGCCGCCGTCAAGGCGGAGAAGCCGGGCGTGAGCCTCGGCGTCTACGTCGGCAGTTGGTATTCCGATTACTACCCCGTCGGCGTCAACTGGGCAAGTCCGAGATACGTCCCGCGCTTCGACTGGGCCACGAGTTCGTACAACGCGGCGGGATATGCCGACCATGTCGACTATATGTGCGCCGGCTGCTACTATCCTTACGCGACGCGCGCCGAAGCGCGCGCCGCCGGTAAGCCCGAGTCGGCTACAGTGGAAGCGGCGGCCCAGGCTTCGAATGAAGTGGTGATGGACGACACGTTCGTCTATCCGAGTCTTTACCTGCTGGATTACGCGAACAAGCCGGATGCGTTCACCGCCGCGGTGCAGACGGCGTTGTCGTCCGGCCAGGGCGTCATGCTTTTCGACTTGGTGTACGTCAGGAACTACGATTGGTGGCAGCTTTTGAAACAGGCCTTTGCCGCGCCGGCGACCGCCCCTCACGATGTGCCGGGCTTGCTCGACAAAGTCCGCGACATCCGGCGGATGGTGGAGCAGGGACCAGTGAACAGTAAACAGTGACCAGTGAACAGTGAACAGCCAAACATCAACCAACAACCAACAACCGGCGTTCCGATGGCTTGCGATCTCGCTTCTAGTCATTCTCCTCGCCTTCCCGGTCTCGGCCGAAGAGCTCTTCCGGTTACGGATCACCAACGAGTCCGGCGGCGCCGTGGAGGTAAGTGTTGATGAGGGGAGGGCCTTTTCCATCGTCGGCCGCGTCACTAAACCTGCTCTGTCCGCTATAGCCAGCTTCGGCGCGGCGGCATACGTACCGCCCGGCGTGATCGCCGCGACCGCCATACATGGCATTCGCATAAAGACCATCCAGATGGCCGACGGCGCGTCCCGCGCGCCGATGACTATCAGCATAGTCCCCAGCGAGTTCTCTCGGATTCCCAAGGGATACGGCGGCATGGAAGCCAGCTCGTCCGGGATGTACACGGACATCCCCGCGGGGACCGCCATCTTTCGCACATTTGCTCCCTTCGTCGGCAGTCCGGTCTACCTGCAGGAGAACGACCGGCTGCGCCATCTCGGCGAAAACTACAAGCCGGCCGCGGGCGATACGCTGGTCGTAGTGACCGAGCGTCCCGCCAAATGGCCGGCCGCTGTTGAGTTCGAAAACCACGTCGGCGGCGCGGTCACCGCCGTCTATCCCGACGGCTCGAAGGATGAGATAACGAAGGTCATCTGGCCCGTCTCCGGCGTTGGTCGTTACGACGGCGCCAGTTACACGGGCGTGGGCTGCATCAACACGAACCACGGCGGCGTTCTGACCATTTCAACTGCTCCGATTTCAGATTCCCCGCTTTTCGAAGGCGACGGCCCCGAGCGCAGGGGCGGCTTCATGGTCCAGCCTTCCTACCACGCGACCACTCAAGGAATCCGCGTTCCGCAAGTGATGATAATCGGTCCCGAAAACGCCACCTCGGCCGTCCTCGAAGGCAAACCGCCGCTGTTTTACGGGAATATCGCTCTGGCGTATGATCCCACCGACCCGGCCAATTCGTACCGCGCGCAGGTCCGCATAGACGGAGGTGAATGGGAGCGCGCGCCGGAGATCACCGGCAGGGTAGATGACGCTTTCAAACCGGGCAAGCTGGCCACTTACTTTGCCGCCAGAGGAAAGAAACGCGCCGTCAAGACGGGAGTAACGCACATCCGGGTCCTGTTCCCGAAGCTGGACCACGCGTTCCTGACCTCGCAGTTGCGGAAATGCGCGGGCATCTACTCCAGCTCGACGGTCGCCGGCGGCGCGAAGGTAATATCCGGCACACTGACCATCAACGCGGCGATCAAGGACTCCCTCGCCGCCTCTTACGTAACGTTCCTCGTAGACGGCCAGGTCGTGGCGATCACGAACTCCTCGCCCTACTCCTACGATTGGGACAGTTGCAGGGTAGGGGACGGCGTTCACACCATCGAAGTCCGCGGCTCAGACGACGCCGGAAACCCCGTAAGCCGCAAATCCACGCAGATTGTCGTGAAGAATAGTAAAAGGTAGCTGTCAGCCGTCAGATGTCAGCTTGCAGCATCGTTCGTCGTCCCCTTCAACCCTACAACCCTACAACCCTATAACCCTATAACCTAACCCTAAAACCCCTCCCCTTGTGTGATCGCCAACAACGCCACATCGTCCGCCAGCCGCCCGCGCGAGTACTCCAGGGCCCTTTCGTAGACATGGTCCACTACGATCCTTGGCTCGTGAGATGGGCAGTCGCGCAGAGCCTCGACCAGCCCTTCGTATCCCCAGAACCCCTCGCCGCGGCGCGCCTCGGTGATTCCGTCCGTGTAGCACAAGACCAGGTCGCGTTCGCCCATCTCAATCGTCAGGTCCGAATAGATCGCGTCGGGGGAAATCGCGAGCGCCGGGCCTGTCACCTCAAGCGGGTGGCAGGGCCTCCCGTTGCTCATCCTTACCGGCAGTTCGTGGCCCGCGTTAGCGTAAGTCAATGTGCAGCGTTTCAGGTCGATCAGTCCGTAGAAGAGTGTCGCAAAGCCCTCGCGCAGGGAGTGGCATACCGCGTTGTTCAGCCTTGCCAGGGCTACGGAGGGAGACGGGTCCTCGATCGCGTAAGCCTCCAGCATGTGTTGAACCGCCGCGGCTTGTGTGGCGGCGATCAGGCCCTTGCCCGAGATGTCACCGACCGCTATGCCGACCAGATCATCGTCGATCTCAATGATGTCGTAGAAATCCCCGCCCACATCGGCTTCTTCCAGGGCGGGCTGGTACTTGCCGGCTACGCATAGTTTCGCCCGTCTGTAGTCCGGGGGAGGCAGCAGGCTCTTCTGGAACACCTCGGCGATGGTCCGCTCGTGCTCGTAGACCTGCGATGCCTGGATCGCGACCGCCGCTTGCCCCGCTATCGCGGATGCGACGCGGAGGTCCGCTTCGCCGAAGGGGTCGCCCGGCCTGGCGACGATTGCCGCCGCCACAGGTTCGTCTCTGTCCACGATCGGCACGAGCATGATATTCTCGCCAAGATGCCTGGCCAGCGCCTTCAACCATCCGCGGGCGGAGCCGGTCTGTTCCTCCGGCGTGACTTGCCTGGCAGACGACGCGGATCGGAGGAAGTTCGGCGGCACGGCTACGCGAAGTGACGGATGGGCGCGGTCGATGGATCCGCCGTAGGAGGCCGCAAGCGTGACGGACTCGCCGTCCAGTTTGAACAGCAGGCACGCCGCGCTTCGTGTCGCTTCGGCCAATTGCCGGCTGATGATCCTGAGCGTATCGCGCATACGGACTGTGGAAGTGAACGCGCTCGATGCGTCGTACAGCGTCTTCAGTTCCGACGCCGCGTTTCGTTCGCGCTCGAACAGCTCGATCCGCATCAGCGCGGCGGCGACCTGTCCGGCGACCTGCACGAGATTCGGCAGGTCCGAGTGCTTCAGGTTGGGCGAGCGCGTCCTGGCCATGTTCAAGGAGCCGAAGATTCTGTCGCCCGCGACCAGCGGCGCAATGGCGAATGAGCGGCCTCGACCGACCAGATACCTGGCGTGGTCCGGGACGCCCCCGCTGTGGACACGGGCCTTGCCGGCTTTCGCAACTTCCCCGAGCGCCGTCTCGGACAGAGGAACAGGTTCCGAGGCAATGCCGGGCGGGTTTCCGCGGACGACCGAGACTGTCACCGAGCCGCCGTCGATCAACGCTACTGTAGCCGCGTCGCACGCTGCTATATCGTTGATGCCGTCCGTCAGGGCGGCCATCACCTCTTCTCGTGAGGTGGCGGCGTTTATCCGTTCGGAAATGCGGTTCACGGCGCTGACTTTGCGGGTTTTCTCTCGCACCTGGTCCCGCAATTCGCAAGCCTGGCGTTCGGACACGGAGTACATATCCGCGTTCTGGACCGCAATCGCCACGAGCGAGGCAATCGAGAGGTAAAGGTCTATCTCCTCCGGAGAAAACATGTGAGAGGACTTCGCGGCCACGGTCATACTCCCGAGTCGGTTCCCTCGAATCGTCAGCGGGACGCAGAGGTGAGATCCTGCCCAACCGCGAAGCAGACCGTCGGAGCACGTGTCATCCGCCGCCGTGTCGTGCACGCAAACAAGCATACCGTCCCTGAACGCAGGGCACGGATTGGCGAAGACCTTTCCAGCAAGGGCGTTCTCCAATCGCCGGTCGGAACTCTTCACTCCGGCGACTCGCATCCCGCCGTCCTTTGCGGGAACGGAGAAGAAGCAGACGTCGACGTCAAAAAGCTCCATGATTTGCCCCGCCGCCAGGTCGAAAATGTCCTCCCGGTTAGACGAAACATAGCCGATGGCCTGTATGAGTTTGGACAATGCCCGTGCGGGCAAGGGAAGGTTCATGTGATCAACTCCGGGCCGTTTCGATCATTGCGGCGATGTTCTCTGCTTTTGCGTCGAGAGGGACCTCGCCTCCGGACGCCAGTATATACCCGTTCCGGCCTTGTGATAACTCTATGGCCTCACGGCACGCGCTTTTCATTAAGGCCGGGCTGTCATTGGCGAATGCGTAAGCCTTGATGTTGCCGGCGACACACTTGTCGGGAACGATGCTGAATGCATTCTTCAGCGGGATTTGGTGGTCGAGGTGCAAAACGTCGGCTCCAGTCGATGCGCAGTCGGGCAAAGTGTCCGGACCAAGCCCCCACAGGAAGAACCCGACAGCTGGCGAGCCCGATTCTTTGACGCGTTCGACAAGGCGGTGGGCGCGCGGGATATACTCCTCGCGGAAGATGTCCTTGGGCAAGGCCGTCGGCGTTCCGGCCGGATCGGCTATACTGATGCAATGCGCCCCGGCTGTGATCAGAGAGGCCGCGTAGACGGCGCTCACCTCCAGAGCGAAATCGAGGAGCGCGCGGAAGGCCGCCGGATCGTCGGCGATCATATACAGCAGGTCGCCGATGAAAGTCAGATTGGCCGCGATGGACATCGGTCCGGTTACCAGCCCCACGACGCCTACCTCGTCGCGGACTGACTGCCGCATAATGCTGCACGCTTCCAGCGCTCCGGGCATTCGGCCCGACTCTTGCGGGTCGGGCAGTCGAAGGCGGGCGACGTCTTCCGTGGCGTTCACGGCGTATTCAGCTAGGTTGGGGTGCTGGCCTTCCACATACTCCAGCTTTGTCCCGGCGGCTTCGGCCTCCAAGGCGATATCGGCGAAGATCAGCATAGCGTCGTGTCCCAACCGCTCTTGCGCTTCCAGGAGACACGCGGCCATGCAATCACCGCCCAGTAGATAGTCGTTGAGCTTGCGTCCGGTGAAGCCCGCCGTCCACCCGGCGATGAGCGGGATGACCGGCGTTCTATCAACCGGCTGCATGTGGATAGCCGCGGACACACGGTCGAGTGAGTTCATGACGCTCCCACCTTGTTGTCACAGAAGCGAAGCCCGTCAAAGACGTTGGCGGCGGTGAAATCGACGTTCAGGTCGGCGGCCGACGCCTGCTCGACTGCGGCGCCTCCCGCGATCACGAGCGCTCCGTTGTTGCCGGGCAGCAGATCGCGTATCGGTTTGATGTTCGCAAGAGACGTGGTAAGCAGGCTGGAAACCATGATGAAATCCGCCTGCGTCTCCCCCGCGGCTTCCACGAACCGTCGAGGCGCCACGCCCGTGCCGAGGTCTACTATCTGGTATCCGGCCCCGGAGAACACGGCCTTAACGATGTTCTTGCCCAAATCGTGAACGTCGCCCTGTATTGTGCCGAGAACGGCGACGCCCTTCGACCACGATGCGGAAACGGCATCGGACTGGTAGAGGAAGTCGATTACCTGCAGCACGCACCTGCCGGCGAGCATAATGGCGAGGAGGTCGAAGTCGTCCACTGAACACTTGCTGTCGAGCTGACTCATAGCCGAAGCAAGGCCGTCCACGACTATGGCCTGCGCCGGAGTCCCACAACTCACGAGCCTGGCGGCGTCTTCCCTGGCTTGACGGCTATCCCCTGTAAGAACGCTTTTTATGAGGTCTTCCATTATGTGAATGGGCGCGCCGGCCTTTGCCCGGCGTGTATCTTCTGAGTTCAGGATACCTTCGCTTTGGCGGTGTGTCAAGGTTGGAGAGAGAGTCGAAGGAGTCGGAAGGGTCGGACCTGTCCGACAGATCTGACAGCCGACAACCACCAACGCTGCCATTGCTGCCAACCAGTCCAATACATTGGACTGCACCATCAGGCCACTCCTGGCGGCCATTCAGAACGTGGCTGGTAATAATACCTGATTTTGATCAAACCAATTTTCTTCGTATTGACAGACAGGCTCGTTCGTGGTACATTATCAACGTCGGCCAATGGTTCAGTTAACTGAACCAGGACTGGCCGCAATGAAAGATGCGTTTAGCGCCGGCTTTCACACACATGGGAAGTGCGGCCCGGAGTGGCCATGAACAAGTTAGGGCGGCTGGATGGCGTATCTCGCTACCAGCAAGTTAGGGAGATACTCCGTCAGGAGATCATAGAGCAGAACATGAAGCCCGGTGAGCGTCTAGCTCCCGAGCGCGAACTGGCTGAGCGATTTGGCGTCAGCCGGTTTACGGTGTGCCGTGCCCTGTCTGCGCTAGTTCAGGAGGGAGTGCTGGTTCGTCAGCAGGGCAACGGCACTTTTGTATCGAGTTGGCGCGAGCGGCCCATAAGGTCGCGCACCCAGACGATCGCCCTCTCCATCCCGCTGCGCCGCAATATGCGCATTCCCGGAGAGATCGTAAAAGGCGCCGCTCACGCGATGCAGGAGAAAGACTACAAGCTCGTTCTCACCGACACCAGCAACTCCGCGCTCGCGGAAGCCCGGGAGATCGAAAAGCACCGCAGGGAGCGCGTGGACGGTTTCATAATCTGGCCCGTCGATCGCGACCCCAACTATGAGCTGCTGAAAGAGCTGCTTTACACTGGTCCTCCAATCGTTCTGATCGACCGTTTCTTCGAGGACATTCCCAGCGATTTCGTCGTCACGGACAACTTCTGGGGGGCCTACGAAGCGACCAGAATCCTCATTGAGCGCGGGCACAGACGGATTGCCCACTTCTCGGCCCTCACTTCGCGCAACACGGCGCTGGAGCAGAGGCGCGCCGGTTACGAAAAGGCCCTTATGGACAACGGCATCGATCCCGACCCCGAGCTCGTCTGCCCGCCAATGGAGTATCCGGGCGCCATCAGTTTCAGACACACGATGGTGTATCTGCGCCGGCTGCCCGATCCGATAACAGCCGTTTTCACCGTAAACGATCCGTACGCCTGGGCCGCCTGCCGCGCCGCGCTGGACGCCGGACTGGAGGTCCCACGGGACATCGAGATTGCCACGTTCTTCGATGAGCTCGGAGTGGACGAAGGTCTGGACGTGCCGTTTATCAGGGTGGCGCAGCCGACCTATGAGATGGGTTTGCGGGCCGCCGAGGTCCTGCTCGACCGGATAGAGGGCATCGGCGGGGCCGAGCCGATCCGGATTTTCCTCAAACCCAAAGTGGTGACGGAGGATAAGGCGGAACAGCGAACCGTGATCAGTGAACAGTGAACGGTGATCTGTGATCAGTGCAGCGGATGGTGATTGGTCTCATTTCTCCTCGACTTTAGTGTCTCCGTTGGATCCGGCAAGCTCTGAACTCATACTTCTCTAACCAAAACCGGCGGAGTAGGCTATAATGTAAGCAAGGGAGGTAGGGAGAATGAGGCTGAGACTTGCGCTCGTCTCTCTGAGCGCGGCGGCGGCGCTTTTCGTCACCTCGGGAGCGCGCGCCCAGAACGTCCGGTGGGACGCTGACGGCACGAAAACCCTGACGACGGACGGCTGGACTATCGCGGGTGTTCAAGGAGACGGCCTTACCAAGTCCGCTGACTTCTCCACCGGCCAGGCGGACGCCGGAACGAACGGTGTCTGGAGCATCAACGACAGCGACTCGACCAGATACATGCGCATGTACAGGGACCCCGTCGGCATCTCCTCGACGCAGGGTCTGGTCATGTCCCGCGTTGAGTTCGTCAGTGGCGGCAACACCAACGGCACATTCGGCTACTCTTCCGCCTCGGGAAACCACTCCGTCGTCGTCGGAGTGCGAGACGGCGCGGTCAACATCAAGGACGCCCAGGGGAACACCACCACCTATAACGGAGGAACCTCCGTCACCGTTCCCGGCGGCACGTTGTCGTACCGCATTTATGCCCTTCGCTGGTACTACGACGCGACCCCGGCATTCCGCTATGACCTGTGGGTCTCCGACGGCTCCGATTGGAGCGCTAATCCATCCGATTGGACCCAACTCGTCAGCGCAGGCGCTTTCAGCAGCCAATCAGCCCTCATCGACCACAACGGCGTATCGCGGACCGGTCTCCTGCTTGGAAGCTTTGGGAATACCACTACACTGTGGCAAGGCAAGATCGACTACATCATCTGGTCCGGAAGAAGCGCCGAGCAGCGTCCGTGGCACTTTGCGCCCACATCCGGCGGACTCGTGGACAACGCGACGCCGACCGGCGATACGATCCCGGCCACTATGTTCCCAGGCCTTACGTACAGTGTGTCCGTTACGATGCAGAACACCGGCAACAGCTACTGGCAGAGCGTCGGGGAGTACAAGCTGGGAGCGGTTGGCTCGGATCCATTTGCGGGCGGAAGGCAGAATATGTCAGCCGGGCCCACCGTGGCTCCCGGCAGCGCATACACGTTTGAGTTCAATATGACGGCTCCGCAAACGGAGGGCACGTACACTACCGATTGGCAAATGGTCCGCGAGTTGGTATCGTGGTTCGGCGGCATCGATGCCAAGCAGGTCCAGGTGACATGGGGG
This sequence comes from Armatimonadota bacterium, assembly GCA_030649165.1. Taxonomy (GTDB): domain Bacteria; phylum Armatimonadota; class UBA5829; order UBA5829; family JAUSEB01; genus JAUSGG01. The sequence goes on along the minus strand of JAUSGG010000060.1, from coordinate 531 downwards.
GCGAGCCCGCCCGCGGCCCCGATCGTAGTCTCGCCGGCGCGCGGGGAAGTCCTCGGCGCAAACCGGCCCGATTTGGTCTGGGAAGGCGATCCTCACGATGCGTATCAGGTCCGCATCAACACGGTAGACAATCCGGACTCCTCCATTGTGTGGGACTCCGGTCAGGTTTGGTACAGCGGAACGGTCACCTCGACCGGGACAGCTATGTCGGGATCCCTCACGCCGTCCACGAACCATTACGTTTTTGTCCGCGTCCACAACGCCCGGGGCTGGGGCGCGTGGAGCGCGTATAACCAGCGCGTGTTCGTCAGCGGAGAGCTGATCAACGATCCGTATCTGGTATCAGGGGGCGGCCTGCAGTGGTGGGACTACGTATGCTACAACCCAGATCGAAACGAGTACTGCATCACCTGGCAAAATGGATATGTCATCCACTGGCGCCGTTTGGACTCGACCGGGGCCAATATCGGCAGCGAAATGGTACTCTCCGATAACTCATCGGGACATCACTTCTCGGTGGTGTGCTACAAC
>JAUSGG010000059.1 GCA_030649165.1 Armatimonadota bacterium | reverse complement strand
GTTGTAGCACACCACCGAGAAGTGATGTCCCGATGAGTTATCGGAGAGTACCATTTCGCTGCCGATATTGGCCCCGGTCGAGTCCAAACGGCGCCAGTGGATGACATATCCATTTTGCCAGGTGATGCAGTACTCGTTTCGGTCCGGGTTGTAGCATACGTAGTCCCACCACTGCAGGCCGCCCCCAGCTATCAAATACGGATCGTTCAGAAACTGTCCGTTGACATAGAAGCTGTTCCCGTAAGCGCTCCAGGGACCCCAGCCGCTCGCGTCGTACAGCCTCACGAACACATAATATGTTGTCTGCGGCGTCAGATAACCCGACATCGCGCTGCCGCCTGTACTTCCGGACACCCACACCGTGCCCGAGTCCCATCCATTGCCGTTATTGGGATCGTCGGTGGTCCCGATGCGCACCTGATACGCGGTGTACGCTCCGCTGCTCCAGGTAATATCAGGCACGTTGGACTCCACCACGGCCCCAATCGTCGGCCAGATTATGGTCGGCGCGCCGGGAACCGCTTCGATGGGCGCGCAGACGCAAGTTGCAAGCGCGGCCAGTAACAGCAAATACGACAACCTCTTCATCTAAACCATCCTTCCCTTCCTTGCGGAGAAATGTGGGCGAGGCCGCGACCGATGCAATGTCAGTCGCGGCCTCGCTGCGTTTCCGCTAGTTGCTCGTGACCTTAATGTTGTCCAGGTATCCCACGTCCGTCCCCTGATTGACCTGCCACCTGAACCTCACCGTGAAGTTCGGGTTGTTGTTGACGGCAGGAACACCGGTCAGATCGACGGTCCTGGTTCCCCAGCTCTGATAGTTGAGCAGTGTGGCCCTCAGCATATACTCTGCCTCTGTCCAACTGCTTCCACCATTGGTGGAGTAGAAGACGGTTAGCTGTTCGTCGATCAGGTTGTGATCAACCGCGCAGGAACCGGTGCCGGTCCCAGTCTTGGCAGTGCCGAGGCTGTTGACCCTAAGGTCGTAAGTGACTTTGATGTTCGAATAGCCGGAGGTGGAGATGGTCTTCTTTATCTCTCCGCCCTCTCTCGTGCAGCGGTCGTTGTTGTTGCTTGAGCCGTTGCCCGTGCAGCGCATGTCGCCTCCGGGATTACCGGATGTGGCGTCCCAGGCCATCACTCCGTAGCCGTAGGATGTGCTGGCTCTCCACGTGCTGATCGTCCAGCCCTGAGCATCAGCATCGAAACCGCTGTTGCTGATAGTAACCGTCGCCGGGTTCACCTGAACTATTTCGGTCAGCGTGTCGCCGAACCACTCCACCGATTCTCGCAACATCCGCCAGTCGGTCGTGTACTGGCCGGGTGTTGTCGGAGCTGTCATTGTGAAGGTGAAGGTCCTCTGCGCCTGCGGAGCGACCGTCTCGCCGACATTCAGCAACTGCCTTGTGTCCGCGAACGGGTCCGAATCGCCGACACCACCCAGCTTGTATCCACCGTCGTAGCTCCAGGTCGTTGTCCCGATGTTCTTCATCGTCACGTTGACGCTGTACTGCTGACCCGCGGTCATGGTGTTCGGGATGGTGTCGCTGATGTACTGCGCGTTGTTGACCGAGGCCACTACGTCGAGGTAGTTGAAGTTGAACGACCCGCCATCGATGTACACCCTCAAGATCTGCTCTCCCGCATTCAGACTGATGTTGGAGAACGTCGTGGTGGCGTAGGTCTGCCACGCGCCGGTGTTGGGAAGGGCCCTCACGCCGGTCACGTCCAAACCGTTCATCTCGATGTGCGCTGAGCAGCCTGCGTTCGGCGAAGCCGTCCTCATCTTGAGTTCATACAAGCCCGCGCTTGCCACGTTCACCGTGTACTCCAGCCACTCGCCCGTGTCGATCCAGCCGACATTGTAACCGCCGCCGGTGTCACCCGTGGTCTCGATGTCAACGTCCGTCGTCCTGTAAGCGCCGCCGAGGTTGCCGGCCGACAGGTCGTGATAGGCGATCCCTTCGCCGCCTTCGTCGAAGTTCTCGGCCTGGACCGTTCCGGGCAGAGCTATAACGCCGGCGTAAGGAGCTTGGGCGGTAGGCGTCGCGTTTGCTTGAGCAGCCGAAGCGTAGTTGGGAACCTCATCATGGGCGTAGGCGCAGTAGTAGTAGGTCACGCCGGGGGTAAGACCGGTGTGATAGTAGCCTGTCAGCGCTCCGTCGTAGCACATCGATCCATCGGTCGGCCCCGTCGGATAACCCGTGGTCTTCCACATAATCTTCGTTCCGGTGAAGTCGCCGCCGGGATTTGTCCAATACAGCTCGTTCTGTCCCACTTCGCCGATGGCTGTGAAACCGGTCACCGGGCCGGGAGGAGTCGTGTCAGCCGGAACCGCGTTGGTGTTGGCGGCCGATGAGTAGTTCGGAACCGCGTCGTGGGCAAAGGCCGAATAGTAGTAGGTCAGCCCGTTGGTAAGACCGGTGTGTTGGTGGCTGTCGTTCGACCCAGGGGTGTTTGTCTTGTCTATCACAAGCGTTCCATCACTGGGGCTCGTCGGATAGGTGTCGTTCCTGAAGCGGATCATCGTTGCCGTGAAATCGCTGTCGGTTGGGTTCGTCCAGCTAAGATTCGCCTGCTGGTCGCTTCCTGTCCCTACGAAATTCGTCGCGGGGCCGGGAGGAGTGGTGTCCTGCGGATTGCCTATCGTCAGATCGTCGAAGAACAGGTAGTTGCCGTTCACAGCGGTGCTTGTTCCGCGAGTGAACCTCAGCCTTCCGATGATGTTTCCGGCTCCCGTCTGGCCGTGATCGAGAACGCCAATCGAGCCTCCGTTGAAAAAGAACTCCGTGGTGTTGGCGTAGGGGTCGATCTTGACCTTCAGTTCATCCCATCCGCCTGTAAGTGTCTGGGTCGCTGTGACGCTCGCCGTCCCGCCAATTCTTCCACGCGCCGTCGTGCCGGCGCCGTACCATCGGGCCAGGTTGAGGTTGGCGGTGTCATCGATCCACAGGTCCCACATGTAGTCGGTCCCCACGCCGCCCTGGACCTTCACCGTCACAGTGATGTAGCCGCTTCCGGGGTCTCCGCAGCTTGTAGTGTGGATCGCGTCCTGCGCCGTCAGACCGCCGATGATCTTCACGGTCTGGCTCACGATACCTATGTTGGAACCCGCCGAGCCGCTCCATCCGCCGTTTCCGTTCAGGTTGCCGTCGGCATAAGCAAAGGCGTCGGAGAAGCAGACGGGCGCTGTAGGCAGACCGTATGCTGTCTTCGAAAGCGAATAGTTAGGCGTGCTGTCGTGCGCCCACGCGGTATAGTAATAGGTCACGCCATTTGTGAGTCCGCCGTGCAACTGGCTGTCGTTGGCGCCCGGAGAACCGGCCTTGTCGACCAACAGAGTCCCATCTGTCGGACTAGTGGGATACGTATCTGTTCTGAAGCGGATCAGGGTCCCCGTGAAGTCGCTCTCAACGGGGTTCGTCCACGTCAGGTTGTTCTGGCCGTTCCCCGACGAGGCGACAAAGTTGGCAACGGGGCCGGGGGCCGGGTTGGAGTTCGCCTCGTAGAGCTGCGCGCGAACGTAATGCAGCGAGCCTTCCCAACTCTCCCAAACCGTTAGGAACCGGTTCAGACTTGTGTCGGCCGCCACGCCTCCATGTCCGCCGGTATTCGTTCCAAGCGTTACGGGGCCCGCAGGCAAAGCTCCGGACGGCAGGACTTCCTGCCCCGCCATGTTGGAGTCCACCTGGAATATGGAGAAGTAGCGCTGCGCCCCTCCCGTGTAGGCCACGTCGCAGCCAAGCAGAGTCTCACCCTCGAAAGCCGCGGTGTGAGCTATCGGTATCGCTCCGCCGTACAGCGTGCCGTCGGTGTTGACCAGTTGTCCGAACTGGTCGTAGCTGTAGCCGCCGTAGCCCTGCTCGTTGGACTGCACCATGAAGCGATTGTTGACCGTATCATAGGCAACCGATGACCTGTCCTCGTAGCCCATGGACGTCACGGAGATAGCGCCGCCGACCATGGCGCCCGTCGCGGCGTCTATCCTCTGCCCGCGTATGTAACCCCCGCTGGGAGCGTAGTCCCAGGTAACCAGGAATTGGTTCCCGGATGAACCGTACCCTACGGACGGGTAACCGGAGTAATACACGTCATTTGAGATGTTGAGCTCGCTTCCCAGAAGCGCGCCGGTATTGCTGACTCTCTGACCAAAAACATCCACGTTGCCGGCCGCCAGATAATACACGACGTAATAGCAATTGCTTGTCGGACTCCACGCCACCGAGGATCTGCCGCCCGACGTTGTCCCGATTGTGAAGTTTCCGCCGAGCAAAGCGCCGTCAGACCCTCTTATTCTCTGGCCGGCGATCTTGTCGGGACCACGCCCATCGTCCCAGGTGACCAGGAACTCGTTGTTTGTCGAGTTGTAAGCCAACGTCGGGTAAAGCCCATAGACCGTGCCGTCCGATATCTGGAACACGTTGCCGATATTCGCTCCCGCGTTGGACACGAACCGCCCGAATATTCTGCCCGGGCTGTAGTTATAGTCCGGCCATACGACAAGGTACTTTCCGTCCACACTGTCGTAAGCCACGTCAGGAAACCTGCAGCCGCCCCCTGAAACATAGATGTTGCCGCCGATCAGCCCCGCCAGCGCCGGGCTCACCGCGCCCGTCGCAAGTAACAAGACGACTGCCAAGAGATACAATCGGTTATTCACCGTTTTCATGCCACCCTCCAAATCTGCATAGTTTACGTCCAGATTGAATGCCGGATACCTCGCCTACGTGTGATCAATACCTATTGTGCGCCACCTCCTTTGCACAAGGGAAAGCGCCCCGACAGCTTTTTCGCTGTCGGGGCGCGTTGCTCTAGTTGCTCGTAACCTTGATATTATCAAGGTTCCCCTGGTCGCTCGACTGGTTGAACTGCCACCTGAACCGCAGCCAGAAGTTCGCGTTATTGTTCACGGCAGGCACACCGACCAAGCTGATGGTCCGAGTCCCCCAGTTCTGGTAGCTCGCAAGCAGTGAGCTTCTCAACAGATACTCCGCCTCAGTCCAACTGGAGCCTCCATTTGTCGAATAGAAGACCGTCAACTGCTCGTCGATCAGGTTATGGTCGACCGCGCATGTGCCGCCTCCTGTCCCCGTCTTGGCCGTGCCGAGCGAGTTGACGTCCAGATCGTACTGGATCGAGATGTTGGAGTAACCCGCCGTGGAGATGTTCTTCTTTATCTCTCCACCCTCTCTTGCGCACCGGTCCGTGTTGTCGCTCGAACCGCTTCCGGCAGACCTCATCCCGCCGCCCGGATTTCCGGCCCCGCTATTCCACGCCATCGTGCCGTCGGCGTATGGGCCCGATCTCCAGACGCTGATCGTCCAGCCGTCAGCATTCGAGTTGAAAGGGCTGTTGCTGATGGTGACGGTCGCCGGGTTGACCTGAACCACTTTCGTGTCGGTGTCGCCAAACCACATGATGTACTCTTGCACCATCCGCCAGTCGGTCGTGTACGCTCCCGGTGTCGTCGGAGCCGTCATCGTGAAGCTGAACGCCTTCTGCTGGTTCGGAGCTATCACGTCCGACGGGTCAAGGTCGACTCTCCCATTGGCGAACGGATCGGAATCATCCACCGCTCCGAGCTTATACAGGCCGTCGTACGTCCACGTGGTATTGCCCGTATTCTTCATCGTCACCGTCACCGGGTACTGCTGGCCCGCGGTCATCGTCGCGGGAATCGTGTCGCTTATGAACTGCGAGCTGTTTGTCGCAGCCGCCACCGACGTGTCGCCCCAGTTGTCCGGTATCTTGCTCGGAAACCCGGTCCCGGACGGGTCGTTCCAGATGTACACTGTCGTCAGCGCCGGGTCGTTGTTGTTGTCGTTGTCCCGGAAGTTGAAGTCAACGCCAAACGCTCCGCTGTTTGGCAGATCGGGGTCAAGAGCGGTCTTGGCGATCCTGACCTCGCACCACCAGCCCGTCCCGTCTCTGACAACAGCCGACGTCACGCCCGCAAGGACCTGGCTCGCATATCCCGTAGTGCACATATACACGTTCTTCTGGTTGTTCGCGTCGATGACAAGCTGAATGTCGCTCGTCGAGTTGCTCATCGGGCTTGCGCCGTGGTCGTGGCTCGGGTCGATGTAGAACTCCACACAGTCGTTGGCCCAGTTCATATCCACGGCATTGGGGTAGCGAATGTCGCTGTCATCGCATCGGACCAGGAAGTAATGGTACATGAAGTCGTGCCGGCTGTACACCTTCGCCAGATGATCGGCTGAGCTTGTCGGCAGGCTGTCCACGTAGCTTCCGCGGTACACCGTTCCGCCATCATAGCCGACCAACGCGATGTCGCCGGTCTCACCCTGGCCACCTCTCGCGGTCGTGGTGAAGTCAGCTAGGCTCCAATCGCCGGTCGCCCCATCTATGGTGATGGCTCCGGCCACTTTCACGTTCAGGACTCCCGTGCCCGAATGCGGGGTCGCGCTCCCTTGGGCGGCCGACGCGTAATTGGGGACCTCATCATGCGCATACGCGCAGTAGTAGTAGGTGACGCCGTTGGTCAGATTTGTGTGGTAGTAGCTCGTCAGAGCCCCGTCGTAGCACATCGTTCCGTCGGTCGGCCCCGTCGGATAGCCGGTCGTCTTCCACATGATCTTCGTTCCGGTGAAGTCGCCGCCGGGGTTGGTCCATGCCAACTCATTTTCTCCTACTTCGCCGGTTGCCGTGAAGCCGGTCACCGGGCCGGGGGGCGTCACGTCAGCCGGGACCGCGCTCGATTGCGCGCCCGAAGCGTAGTTTGGAACCTCATCAAAGGCAAATGCCTTGTAGTAGTAGGTGGTCCCGTTAGTCAGGCCGGTGTGGTTTGTGCTTGTCCCCGCGCCGCTGTAGCACTGTGTTCCATCAGCCGGGCCGGTCGGATAGCCGGTAGTCTTGAACATAATCTTCACTCCGGCAAAGTCCACATCTCCGGGATTAACCCAGGATAAGCTGTTCTGCGTGTCACCGCTCGTCGCCGTGAAGCTCGTCACGTTGCCCGGGGCCGTCACGTCAGCCGGGACCGCGCTCGATTGCGCGCCCGAAGCGTAGTTCGGAACCTCGTCGAAGGCGAACGCCTTGTAGTAGTAAGTTGTTCCGTTAGTCAGGCCGGTGTGGTTCGTGCCGGTTCCCGTTCCGCTGTAGCACTGGGTTCCATCGGTCGGGCCAGTGGGGTAAGTGTCCGTCCTGAAACGGATTACCACTCCGGCGAAGTCCGCGTCGCCAGGATTTGCCCAACTCAGGCTGTTCTGCGTGTCACCGCTTGTCGCCGTGAAGCTCGTTACGTTTCCGGGAGCCGTCACGTCAGCCGGAACCGCGCTTGCTTGCGCAGCCGATGAGTAGTTCGGAACGGAATCGTGAGCGTACGCCGAGTAGTAGTAAGTGGTCCCGTTCGTCAGACCGCTGTGCAACTGGCTGTCGTTCGACCCCGGCGTGTTGGCCTTGTCGCACAACAGCGTCCCGTCGGTCGGACCCGTCGGATAGCCGGTAGTCTTGAAGCGGACCATAGTTCCCGTGAACTGGGCGCTGGTCGGATTGGTCCACGACAGGTCGTTCTGCCCGTCACTCGGCGTAGCCGTGAAGTTCGTCACCGGACCCGGAGCGCCGGGACTCGTGATTCTAACTGTGTAGACCGGGCTGAGGCCCCTGTTGCCCACAACGTCAAGCAAAGAAAGCCTGACCTGGTTCTGCGTCTCCGAATACTGGTTGAACGGAACTCCGTATGCGGTCGCTCTTCCGCGATCGTCACCCGCCGCGCCGGTGCACGTTACCGCCACTGCCGGCGCTCCGGGAGCAAACGCCCCCGCGCCTGCGAAATACACGTAGTCGAAGTAGATGTCCTGGGTCGCCGCGCTGCCGCCGCCTCCGAACATTACCCTGTTGTTCGTCGCGCCGGTCGCCAGAGCCCCCGTCATAACCGGGGTCGCGTTTTCGTCCACGTAGACACTGAAGTCCGTCCCCTTCGTGGTCACCCGATAGGTGTGATACTGCGTCGCGTCGAGGTAGTAAGTTATCGCGGCCTCGTAGGCCACCAGCCGGTCGGTGTAGATCTTGAACGTCTGCAAGCGAGACCCGTCCTCGACGAAGATGTTGCCCATGTAGGTCGTGTCGCCGCCGGTCGCCGCGCACCTTGCGCGGGCCAGAACCGTGGATCCTACTGCAGGGTTCACGTGCCAGTTCCTCGACCACTTGATCTTCGTGCCGCCGCCTGTACTGGTGTCGTTCACCCTCAACTCGCCCGCATTGACGCTGGCCCAGACTTCGCTGCCTTCCGCGACCGCCCAGCTTGGAGTCGAGACGCTCGGCAGCGCGTTCGCGTCGTAAGCCGTCTCCCAACTGCTGGATTTCCAGGTCTGGCCTCCGTCGGTCGACCACTGCACTCCGGCAGAGGACGGATCGATCCCGCTCAGCGAGCCTTTGCCCTCAGTGTCCGCCACGTCAACGGATACGTCAGGTGTGGTGTCCGTGGTCGTTGCGCCCGGCCCACGAGAGCCGTCCGCGAAGCAGTAGAAGTAATCGTAGTAGATGTCCTGCGTGTTTGCGCTAGACCCACTGCCGAAGCAAATCCGCGCTCTATTGGTCGTAGTCGCCAGAGTGGCGGTCAGGACGGCAGTAGGGGCCTCGTCCACGTAGACCTTGAGCTGGTTTCCGGATGTAGTAATCCGGTAGACATGCCACTGCGTCCCGTCGAGAGCGTATTCAACATTGGCCAGGTTGGCTTTGACCTTGTTGCTGAGGATGGAGATCTCTTCAGTGTATTTGCCGTCCTCTATGATGATATCGGGTATGCTCGTGCCGGCGCTCGACGCGCACCTTGCGCGGGTAACGACAGTCGCGCCGCGGTGGTTGGTCGCGTTCCAGCTCCTGATCCACTTGACCTTGCTGCCTGAGGCCGTGCTGTTGTCATTGATCCGCAGCGTGCCGTCACCCTGAACGCTTGCGTACGACTCAGACCCCTCGAACAGCGTCCACGCCGGGCCGGCCGAAGTCGGCATCGCGTCGCCCAGATACTGCGTGTCGTGAGACGTTTGAGTCGGTGAGAAGCTCGACCATTTTCCTGGCCCGGCGTCATCCGGATCGGCGTCCAGGACCTCCCACGCGACAACGGTGCCTTGGTAGGGTTCACCATACAAGTTGCCGGTGTATACGTAGCGTCCGTTGCCTGTGATGCTCAGTTCCAGACCGAGGTTGTTGCTCTGAGCTATTGAGCCCATACTGGCGGGATTGGAGATATCGACCGTCATGAAGCCGTTACCGCCGGTGGAGTAAAACGCGTAGTTGCCCAGCAGCTTCAGATCGTTGCAGCCGGCGAATTCATAGGAGCCTACCTGCGCCGGACTTGTCGGATTGGAGATGTCGATTACGTAGAATCCACCGCTCCCATATATGTCGGCCCAATACACGTACGCGTAATTGTCTCGCAGGCGGACCCCGCCCAGTAGCTTACCATAGCCAAGGGCGGACATCACGTACGGATTCTGGTCATCGGAGGCGTTTATGATCTTGAAATCCCATTGATCCGCGACGTAAAGGTAACTGCCCCGGGCGGCGATCCCTTCGACCCGTGACATAGGCAGAATTGAGCGGACCGTGGGGCTGCTGGGATTGGAAACGTCGAAAACGTACAGGCTGCTCCCTGTCTCGATGCCGTTACCCAGATATACTCGATCGACCCAGTAGTCCAGATTCCAGCCCGCTGTTTGGTCTTGCCAGTACTCGCCGAGCTGAGTGATGCCGCTGGAAATGTCGTGTATGCGAAGCAGAGTCGACCAGTTCGCAACGTACAGCTTGTCGTCTACGGCTTTTATCTCGTAGGCTTTGTAACCGGTCCCGATACTGTTCTCGTAGTACATGCTGTCGGGGTTGGTAACGTTGACGGACCAAACGTTCGGGCCCGCGCCCGACGTGGCCGCGCCGCCCACGTAAACTCTACCTTGCCAGTAATACACGGCATGGGACGCCGTGTTCAGTTGGGGACTCAAGTTGCATGTGCCGTGCTCGACTTGTGGCAATAACGGCCCCGACCAGGCGCACGGAAGCCACCAGACCACCCATACGGCGATAAGCATTGCGACTAGAACTAACCTTCTCATAACCTCTCCTTCATGCAAGATTCCAAAATGCGATGCAATACCCCTGTCAGCGCTGCGTTCCCGAATAGCCGAAGACCGCATCACCTCCTTCCACGGAATCAAGATGCAAGCTCGCCTCGTTCCAGCAAGAGAATCGCGGAGATTGCTTCGGCAGGAAGATGCCGAAGGGCCACAGGACGCCAAAGCTCCGTGAACCAGTGAGAAGACGCGCTGAGATATAACGTGCGGCGGGAGGACAACCAAGGAATGTGCGCGTTAATCCAGACGTGCTTGCGGGCGGGCGCTGCCAAAGATGAAGATGCTCTTGATCAGGCCGAGCCGTAGTGCCCTCCGCGCTTGCGCTCGACGCGAGCGACTCCCAACCTCGCGACCATCGTGCCCGGTCGGAGGCGTACGTCATCAACTGTCGAAAACCAGCCTGAACGTACAAGGCTACGGCGCGGCTAGAGGGAGTGGTAGTGGGACAAAACCTGCTATCGCAGCAGACTAAGACGTGTTCGGCGGATTCCCGAGCCAATTCGCCCGGCCGCTTATTACGTCCATTGACCAACTTTATACCACTTTTCTGTTCGAACTGTCAATAGCGCCAAGGGGATTTTTCGTAATTGTGCTTAGAAACAGTTCAGCATTGCGGGAACGCTATCCACATAAGTGGAGCATGCGCCGGCTCCGCCCTCTCGTTACACCATAATTACTTTCGGCGCGAACCCGATATTATCCGCCGCCACCAGAAAAAGCTGCACGCCCCCCACATCTCCCTCCAGCCTGGGAACCGACGCCGGAACGTGCATGTGTCCGTACACGAGTATGTTCGCGGAATACTCCTGGGCAAGTTGCAGGAATTCGTTTGGCTCCAGGTTCTCCGAGAAAGGCGGGAAGTGCAGCATCACGATCTTGAGATCCAGGCCGTCGGGCAGAGCTTCCAGACCCTGTTTGAGCCGGTCCAGCTCCCGATCGTAGATTTTGCGGTTCTGCTCTTCTGAGTTCCATTCAGCCCAGGAGCCCAAGGCCCACCCTCGCGTCCCCGTGATCCCGATCCCGTCCAAAACCAGAGGTTCCCCGTGCAGAAGGGTTATCGACGGGTCCACCATTTGCCGCAGCCTGGCGGTTTTCTCGCGCCTCCACCAATAGTCGTGGTTGCCCCGGACCAGTATCTTGCGACCGGGTCGGTCTGCCAGATATCGCAGGTCCGGAAGGGCTTCCTCCGCGCGCATCGCCCAGGATATGTCGCCCGGGACCAGCACGAGGTCGGAATCGGATACGGCGGCGTCCCAGTTGCGACGTATCCTCTCGGCGTGGTCCTTCCACTCCGGCCCGAAGACGTCCATCGGTTTCGCCCCACCCAGGGAAAGGTGCAAATCAGCTATAGCGTAAATGGTCATGGTGGTTGTCAGTTATCGGGGTCCTATCCGTCCTATTTGTCCTATCCGTCCGATTCCCCTGTACTCCCCCCGACTCCTCCCAATAAAGTATAGAAGATTCCCGACAACAAGCGGAACAATGTAGTTGGCATTTCGGCTTTTCGCGGCCCGATACATTGGGCGCGCGTTCTGAGAACGTCTTCACGCATCCCTGTTATGAGGCCGGGACGCCCCAGATTGTACCCGTAGGGGAGGTCAAGAAAGACGTGGGACTGTTTCAGCTATTCGGCAAAGAAAGTATTGTTGGAATCGACATAGGCAGCAGTTGCATCAAAGCTGTCGAGGTCGAGCCCTCCGGATCCGGTTGGCGGCTGGCCAACGCCGGGATCCAGGTCACCCCTTTGGACTCTTGCCGTGATGGCGTCATCACAAATCCTCTCGATGTATCTCAGGCCATCAAAGCGCTCCTGAGATCCGTGAACATCCGGGGACAGGGCGCGATTGCGGCGGTGTCCGGCTCACAGGTCATCGTTCGCCAGGTCCAGTTCCCGAGGATGAATGAAGCCTCTTTGCGCAAGTCCATCCGATTCGAGGCGAGTAAGTACATTTCGGCCTCTATGGACGACAGCGTGGTGGAGTTCCATATTCTTGGAAACACCGAGGACGGCGAAGTGATGAACGTCATGCTCGTCGCCGCGCCCCGGGACATGGTTGAAAGCCGCGTGTCGGTATTGGAAATGGCCGGCCTGGAGCCCATCGCTGTTGACGTGGAGGCGTTTGCGCTCATCCACTCGCTGTCTGATTATTCCAGCGATGATGACTTCAGGAAAGGCGCCGTGGCCCTGATAGATATGGGCGCCAGTCACACCGACGTGAACATCGTCACAAACGGTGATTTCGCCTTGACGCGAAACATACCGATCGCGGGTGACAGCTTCACAAACGCCATCAAATCCCTCACCGGCTTCGCGTTCCAGGACGCGGAGAAGCTCAAGTTTGAGATGACGCTTCAGGACTCGCTGGAACAACTCAGCAGCCAGGAGGCGGAGAACAAGTGCTGGCGCGTGGTGCAGCCGCTATTGGACGAGCTGCTCCGCGAGGTTCGCCGCTCTATACATTACTATCAGTCACAGTTCCCTGAGGGCACTGAGCAGGCCACCGTCAAAAAGATCGTGCTGGCCGGCGGGGCCGCCCGAATGCCCGGAATGGCTGCCTACGTATCTAACAAACTCAATGTCCCGGTCGATATTGCCGAGGTATTCAACGACAGTCTGATCAGCCCCGGACGGTTCACCTCCGATTTCACCGAGGAGTACGGTCCGGTGCTGGCCATCGCGACGGGGCTGGCCCTCAAAGATGAAGCCGGGGTAGTCTCAGAGCTTCCGATGGCGGCTTAGAAACACCGAAAGGAGCAGTAACTATGCCTTCGATCAACATGATCGCCTCCAGGCGGTCGGAGAAGCATCGGTTCGAACGGAATATGCGAAGGCTGATGGTCGTTATTCTCGCCGAGGTCGCTCTCGGCGTGCTTCTTGGAGCGCTGTTCACGATCAGGATTTGCAGTACTAACCAGAGGATCAGCGATCTTGACGTGCAGCTTCAGAAACTCCAACCGACCGTCAGAAAGATCGAAGACTACGAGGCGGCCACAACAATGCTGAAGCCAAGGCTTCAACTGTTGACGGACGCGCAGGACAAGACAACGCGGTGGCGCAAAATGCTGGCCGAGCTGTCTCATGCGCTTCCGCAGCGGACGTGGCTGACAAAGCTGGCGACAAACGTACCCCAGCCCGGCCAAACAGGAGGCGGCGTTATCACCGTCAGCCTGAACGGCGTCGCCGCTGACCAGAACCAGGTTGGCGAGGCGATGCTTCGACTCAACACGTATCCCGATTTCGAGCGCATCGATCTCCACTTCACGCAAGGGTCCGCCGTCGGCAAGACAAAAGCAGTCGAGTTCGAGATCGCGGCCTCGCTTAAACAAGACGATAAGGCGAAGGAGGGCGTAACCAATGCCGGCGCCAAATCTTAAGATCAACGCTAAAAGTCTCGTAATCCTGATCGCCGTCGCCACGGCGCTCTTCGCCGCTAACCTGGCCGTGTACGTGATCTCCTCCGGCTCACTCAACCAGGCAAGGGGTCAGCTAAAGGCCAGAGAGGACCAGGTGGAGAACAGCAAGAGAGTCGCCACGAGGCTCCAAGAGTCCGAACATTCTTACCTGGAGGTCGCGGAAAGGCTCGGCGCGTTGGAGCGAAGCGTCAGCGAGAAGGCTTATGTGCCGACCCTGCTCAAACAGCTCGAGAACACCGGAAAGTCCGTGCGCCTCGACGTTGTCGGCGTCAGGCCGATCATAAATCCGGCGGATGGCGCTCCCGTCCCGAACAGATCGATGGGGCAAACGGATCCGGAGCAGGAATCCGGCAAGCCGGCGACTCCCGCGGCCAAGAAAGAGCCTCCCAAACCCTACGATACTCTGCAAATAGACATACAGGTCCAGGGGACCTACTGGAACACGCTCAGGTTTCTCGATGAGCTGACGAGGTTCCCGAAGGTCATAGCCGTGAATAGCGTTCAGATCACGCCAAATGGCGCTGTGATGAGCCAGCCCGAGCGCCGATCCGGACGGAACCGATACGCCTTCTCGCCCGGCCTGAACGTGACACTTGGCGTCAGCGCCTTCGTTTTTCCCGCGGAGAAGAGTATTCCGAATCTGAGAATTCCTTCCCTGCCGACTGTAACCGCCGAGCCGGTGGCGCCGGCGCGGTCCCGGTTGCCGGTCCGGGTCGGCGAGAAGAAATGGAGGTCTGGACATGAAGCTGGATAAGGCAGATATGCCTAAGGTCATTGCGCTCGGAGCCCTCATAGCCGTTGTGCTGGGCTACGGGCTCTATTCCCTGGTCGGCAAGAAGGCCTCGGCCGCCCCCTCCCCGCCTTCGGTGCGCGAAGCGGCGGAGAAAAGCCCGGCGGCCGCTCCGCCGGTTGTCAAGACCAAACCTAAGCCCGCGGAGCAAGCGACGCAAGTTGCAATGCTGACGACGGCGGCTCCGCCGCGGACAAAGGACCCGTTTGCGCCGTGCATGTCGGCGGAGCAGACCATGTGTTCGCCGCCTCCCCCCATGCTGCCGCGCTCGGCCGCGCTGAGGAGCCTGCCGCCGTTCAGACCCGGCAACCCAATGGGTTTCGGCATCAGGCCGATCGGAAGCGCCCCGCTGATGGGATCGCCCATTCCTGAGGCCGATCCGCAATTTCTGCTGACGGGGATAATCAACGGGTCTGTGAACGTAGCCATCATACGAGCCGGTGATTCCGGCCGGTACATAGTAAGAGAAGGACAGATCATCGACGGAAGGTATTTCGTTAAGTTTATCGGACGTGACAGAGTGGTTCTCACCCGCGGAACCCGCTCTATCGACCTGAAATTAGGAGGAGGAACCAATGCCAGCTAACGCTCTGAAAGTGGGATCCGGGGGTCGTGGAAGAATCAAAGCTCTTTCGCTAGCAATGGCGATTCTAATTCTGTGCTCAGTTCCCGTGATCGCCGCTCCGAAAATCACGAACGTGCAGGTAGCCAATCTGGAAGACAAGGTCCAGGTCGGGATTACGGCCACCGAGCCGATACACTTCACGCCGAAGCAATCAGCGACCGGGGCTTTCCTCGTCTTCGACGTGAAAGGCTACTACATGCCAAGCAGGCCCGGCAAACTGCGGGTCGGCAGCGACAAGATTTACAGTGTGAAGTATGGACGATTCAGGTCCAACCCGCCCGTGACGCGAATTGCTTTCGCCACCAAGGGTACCGTATCGTACACTACCCGTTATCTGAACGGGCAGAGGAAGCTTCTCATCGACGTATGGAAATCGGCCAAGGCCGTTCTTAAGCAAGCCACCGTGCTGGCAAAGCCGGTCTCGAAGCCCAGCTTTGCGCTGTCATTGGCGCCCGCGGCCGCCTCGGTCCCGGCCCCGGCTCCGCGGCCGACCGGCTCCACGATTGCGGCAACCGAAGCGGTGATGGGCGTTGCGACGCCGGTGCCCGACGAGCCTGAAGCGGTCGTCGAGACCCCGGCTGCCCCGACGCCGTCGGATCCCGCGCCTGTGGTTGTGGTTAAGGTTGCATCAGCTCCCGCCGGCGCCACGCAGACCAGCCCCGTGCGCATGATACGGAGGGCCGCGGCAGCGCCGTCGGATTCGTCTGACGTCGGCAGAAACATCAGCCTCGATTTCCACGCCGCCGACATTAACGATGTGCTCAAGGCGCTTTCGCTGCAAAGCGGCAAGAACATCGTCGCCGGGGCCGACGTCAAAGGACAGGTCACCGTCACTCTGAGCAGGGCGTCTCTGGACGAGGCTCTGCAGTACGTCGCCAAACTCAGCGGCTTCAAGTACGCAAAGGCCGCGGAGGATACTTACCTGGTCGGCAACAACGTCGATGCGGCCATGGGAACGGGCGGCTCAGACACCACTGTTACGGAAGCCATCACGCTGCGCCTGGTCGCGTTCGACCCCGCGCTGAATGACATGCTAAAGAGCATGTGGCCCGACGTGAAAATAGCGTTTCCCAAGCCCCCGGACCCGCCAAAAGATGTGGATGATACAGGGAATATTGGTCAGGGTCACCTTAAGATAATGGTAGGCAAACCGTTCAGGTTGACTCCGCCGAAACCCCTTTCGACCGTGCTCCTTACCGGCCCGGCCGGCGAAGTCGCGAAGGTGAAGGCCGCTCTCAAGCAGATGGAAGATTCACTGGGGCAATATGCGGACGGATCTATTACTGAGGTCTACCGGGTCAAGTCCGGAAACGCAACCCAACTGATAAAGATCGTCAACCAGGTGATCCCGGCTGTGACGGTATCTTGGGCTACGGACGCGGTCAAGCTCGAGGGAGGAGACTTGGGCAACCAGCCGGATTATATCGTTCTGACCGGTCCGCGGCAGCACGTGACTGGGGCTATTGCGTTGTTGAACCAGGTGGACCTGAAACCGTCTCAGATACTCATAGAGGCCAAAGTCATGGACGTCGCCAACGACGCTCTGCGAGACATAGGCGTGGACTGGTCGTGGTCGACGTTCAGGAGCAGCCAAACCGTGGGCTTAGATAACGCGAAGGGTCACAAGCTGGATGTGGTGGTCGACACGGATGGTAACGTCTCGCCCATCGACACTCCGGTGAATACCAGAGTCGTGACGCGAGCGCTATCGATTGGTCCCCTGGACCTATTGGCCAAGCTCAACCTCATGGTGACCACCAGCAAAGCCAAACTGCTCGCGAACCCGAAGGTCGCGGCGCTTGAGGGAAAACCGGCCGATATCTTCATCGGGGACCAGATCAAGTACATCATCAGCATTCAGAACACGCCGACAGGGCAGAACATCCAGACCGAGACGGCGAACGTCGGCATACAGTTGCGCACAATAGGAACTGTGGCGGCAAACGACGAGATAACCCTGAATCTTCACCCCGAAGTGAGTGTCATCTCCAGCTTCCTCAATCTTGGAAATGGCATCACCCTGCCCCAGATCGCCACGCGATTCACGGATAGCACAATACGCGTCAAAAGCGGTGAGACAGTGGTCGTAGGCGGCCTTATCAGAGACCAGGACATTACTACCATGTCGAAAATCCCATTCCTGGGGGATCTTCCCTTCCTGGGGCAACTCTTCCGGCACAAATCAAAGACGAGGAACCACTCGGAGATCGTAGTCTTCATAACCGCAACCGTGCTGAAAGACTAACGCGCTTAGCGTCTGGCCCGGCGTCCTTCGACGCCGGGCCAAGGCTAATCGCATCCGAGGAAGAGCCGGTTTGACCCCTCCTATAAGGAGAGGGGGCAAGTTCCCCCTCCCCGTGGGAGGGGGTTAGGGGGAGGTCCATCTCTGTTAATAAGTACAAACGATGGTCCTGGGGAGACAATTCCCCTTCTCTTAGCCCGGATTATTCATGAATGATACGTTGTACCGCCCCTCGATACGGTCCCGGAGGACCTACTCGGGGACGCGGACTTGTTGTTTTCGTGCCGGAAAAGCATAACTCCGCGTTCCCGAGTAGCCGCTCCGGCGGCGTAT
>JAUSGG010000058.1 GCA_030649165.1 Armatimonadota bacterium | reverse complement strand
AATGGTGAGTACGTACCGGGCGGCGTCATTCCGAACGTAGAGAGGAATCTGCTTTTTCCGGAACTGCCAGCACGAAAAGCAGATTTCTCGACTCCGCTGGCGCTCCGCTCGAAATGACGTTCTCCCTAACCCTGAACTCTTACGTCGATTGCTCGTCCATTGCGTGTCTGCCTGACAGCACGTATAATGGGACACGAGAGGCGCCACAGACAAACACAAGGAGACAGCAAATGCGCGCGAAATGGATAGTCGTTTCTCTGATCGCTATGGCTCTCGTTATGCCCCAGCTCTGGGCCGCCTCTGCCAGTGATTCGCCAGTTAGTCCCAAGGCAGCGCAAACATCCCTTGAATCCGTGCCTATAAACGCGCCTCTCGCTCCTACTGGTAAAGGGACCAGGCACAGCCTCGGAGAGTTTGATTACACAGAGAGCAGAGAAGATGGCGTTACCTATGTATATGGAACAATCCAGGGCCAGATCAAATGGACGCGAGCCAAAAGCCCTTACGTGATGATCGAGAACGTCTGGGTCGACGAGAAAGGCGTTCTCACAATCGAGTCGGGGACGCTGATCAAGGTAGTTCGACCGGAGGGGATAGATGTCTATAAGGATGAGGGAATTCGACTTCATGTCCGTGGACTCATTACCGCCATAGGTGATCCGAAAGCGCCAATTCGTTTCACCGCCGCCTCAACACAGCCGAAGAAGATAGAGGAGTGGGATGGTGTGCACCTATTTGGGTCCGGTCAAAACCGAATGGAATGGGTCATAGTAGAATATGCGCGATTCGGTTTTGACTGTACACGTTCGTGTGTCATTTCGCGCTGCGTCGCTCGCTATTGCTTCGGCGGGATATACCTGAACCGGGACTTTTCAGGCGACATCTTCAATAACGTTTGCGCCTACAACGTCAACGGTGTGACTCTCAACGGCGCCACCGGAGGCGGAGTATTTAATTGCATACTCTATAACAATGAAAACGCCGCAATCAAAGGGGTCAACAACCCCAACTGCTATGTCGGCTACAATCTTTGCTATCCGCTGAAGGCACGAAAGACATCCGGAAAGGTCGATGAAAACATTCCCGGAGAGCATGATGTAAACGCCGATCCCTCTTTCGTGGCGCCGGCGGCGGGTGATTTTCGCTTGTCCGCCAACTCTCCTGCACGACGGGCAGGCTATGCGGGAGCGGACATGGGGCTCTATCCTGAAGGATGGGGCAAGGACCCAGGCAAGTAGAGGCACGCTCCGACCCTCAGCGTTCAGTTATCGGACCATCTCGTCGAGCGACGTCAGCAGCGCGCCGAGCCCATCGATGACGACCGCGCCGGACGAGACAATATCTTCGATCATCGCCGCCGCCTCACCGCCGGTGAAGTCACGCGCGGCACGGTTTGCGTCATCCATAACATAAACTGTCTTGCCGCCCTTGGCGGCCTCCAGCGCAACTCGCAGATTGGGCAGGTTCCCGCTGCCGAACGGGACACCTGTCAGGACCACACAATCGGCCGCTTCGGCGAGTTTCATACTGTCCTGGACGGATTGATCGGTTATCGGACTAAATGGCGCCTCGGTTACGGTCTCGATGCCGAGGCTTTCTGCCACGTCCTGATCGGTATCGCCCTGATTGAGGACCCCGGCCGTCACCGTGTATCCACGCTTCAAAAGCCTGGCAAGGACCGGCGCGCCGGCGCCTCCTCCACAGATGATGTGCACCCGCAAAGGTGTCTCGATCTGCTTGTCCCCGTTACCGGCAACCGGCGCGCTGACGCCTGAGATAATATATGGCCGCCCGTAGGCGGGGTGCTTCCGCACCCAGACCTCGACCCCATAGACCTGGCGGACGTTGTCGGCTGTCAAAACGTCTTCAGGCTCGCCCGCCGCGTGAACGCGCCCGTCCTTGAGCAGTATCATCCAGTCGCAATAATGAGCGGCCAGGTTGAGATCGTGCAACACGGCCAGCGCCGCGATCTGCTTCTCGCGAACGAGCCGGCGAATCAGCTCCAGTATCTCGACCTGGAAGTTGATGTCGAGGTGGGAGGTCGGCTCGTCCAGCAATATGACCCGCGGCTGCTGGGCGAGAGCGCGCGCAATGATCACTCGCTGTCTCTCGCCGCCGCTGAGGGTATTGACGGCCCGGTCGGCGATGTCGAGGGTGGCGGTCTGCTCCATTGCCTCCCTGGCTATTTCCAAATCGCGTTCGCCTTCAAGAGAGAACCTGCCCAGGTGCGGCGAGCGCCCCATCAGAACGATCTCAAGCGCTGTAAACTCGAACCCAACCTCGCTGTCCTGCGGCACCACCGCCATTTCACGAGCCAGTTCGCGGCTGGAGAAGCGAAAGATGTCGCGCTCGTCGAGGTAAACAGCGCCTTTCGAAGGCTTGATCGTGCGCGACAGGGCCCTCAGCAAAGTGGTCTTGCCGGAACCATTCGGCCCGACTACAGCAACCAACTCGCCGTTCTTGAGGTCAAAGGAGACGCCTCTGACGACGGGTTCGAGGCCGTAGGAGACTTCGAGGTCGGAGATCTTGAGTTTGGCGCTCATTGTTCTACTGATCCGAATATGGCTCTGCTTCTACGGATTATCCGACGACATTGAAACCCTCTTTTTCAGCGGCCTCGCAGAGTCTCGCGTCCATGCAGACAAAGTCAAGTCCCGTCGGCACGTGCCTTGCCCAGACAAGAGCGGCCGCCAGTTGAAGCGAATCAGCCGCAGTGAGATCGTGAAGACGAACTAGACGGAAGGCAGTCTGCCTGAGCTCTTCCGTCGGTTGAACCTCCTCAGCCGTGTGAGCGAGAGGTCCTATCTTGGCCAATAATCGCGCGCACTCGGCATCGTCTACTCGCCCCATTCGCCGCAGCCGTCCCGCCGCTGAGGCCAACTCAACGGAGGTACCCCACCACATCGCAATCTCACGATCAGAACGAAGCAGATCAGCAGCGCGTGAACTGCCTTCCTCCAAACTCAGAAGAGGAAAGAGCGCTGACGTGTCCCAGAACCTCATTCGCTTTCCTCACGATCTTCTAAGACCACTCTGACGGCGTCTTCAAGGGACAAACCGGGAACAGCAGTTCCCCGTATCATGTCGTCCGTGATTGGTCCACGGCCCGGCCTTACAAGCCCTTTGGCGATAAGCTCGGCACGCCTCTCGTCCCCGGTGATGTTCGGATCAATGGGTACTATGAGCGCCACCGGGCGGCCACGATCCGTTATTACCACCTGCTCTCCCGCCTTTACGCTCTCAAGGTAACCGGAAAGCCCCGCTTTCAACTTCGCTATCGCCGCAGTTCGCATGATGTGTACCTCCAAGGCTATATATATGACTATTATAGTCTTTTCCCCAGAGAATCGCCACCTTCGCCACGTCAAACGACACGCCCCTCACAATCGGCGCCTAGCCGTAGCCTACCTCTATGTCGGAGATCTTGAGTTTGGTGGTCACCCAGCCAACTCCAAGCCGAGAATATCAACAAAGGGCTGGAAATGATGGTCAGAGGTGAGGAGCCTGCTGCCGGTATAGATACACAAAGTGGCGATCAGACAGTCTACTGTGCCAGGTTGGAAGCCCTTTGCTCGCAACGAGTGTGCGTTGTGGACCGCCTCCAACACCATGTCGCGCCCACCCATCGTGAACACGGTGAACTTCAGCAGGTAGGACTTGACCTTCTCGATCCTTTCCGGTGAGGTTACGCCGCGCAGTACTTCGTACAGCACGAGATCCCCCAGGCCCATACTTTCAGATCCGACAAGACTATAGAAGGAGATCGTCTGTGGGGTCTCGCGTTTCCGAAACATATCTATCCACACGGAGCTATCGACGATTACCACTGCGGGAGATCCCTGTCCTTCCTAAGCTCTCGAAGGTCTCCCTCCCAGTCTGCTGCTCCCCAGAGAGCCTTACCCGCGGCAACCTGCTCCTTCAATCTGACTAGACTCTTAAGTCCCTCTTCCACAACAGCCTTCTTGGTTTTCAGGCCCGTCGCCTTCTGCGCCGCCTTAATCAGCTCGTCGTCAATCACAATGTTCGTGCGCATACACATTCTCCATAGCCATGATGTGTATATTATACCGCATATTGCGTATTGATTCCAGTGGCGACCGACGAGCGCAGTCTCGCAAGCCGGACCCGTTCGGCCCGACAACGGCTACGAAGTCCCCCTTCGCCACATCAAACGACACGCCCCTTACAACCGGCGCCTCGCCGTAGCCTACTTCGATATCGGAGATCTTGAGTTTAGTGGACATGGTTGTGCAGAAGCTCAGGGTTCTGAGTTCTAAGCTGTAATCACGGAGTCCTGGCGCAACGAACACCGATATAGCCGTTGAGGAGCGCCGGAGGGAATCCGTAGCTGCGGAAGGCGCAGCGGAAGGTGTCGGGTTCCTCGTCGAGCCACGAGCCCCCGCGCAACACACGAGGTTTGAAGACTGCTCCGAGGAAACTGAATTCTTTGACTTCCGCCGGTCCGGGTGGGTTTCGGGAAGGTGCGGTCTTGTAGTAATCTGCATCGTACCAGTCCTCGCACCACTCCCACACGTTGCCCACCATGTCCATGCATCCGTACCGACTTGCCCCGCTCGGGCAGCTTCCAACGGGCTGACTGCTGAACAGCTCCTTCCGCGCCGAAGTCGCGCACTTTGAGGAGTGCCATCCGTGCCCCCACGGCCAGATGTGCCCATCTGTCCCCCTCGCGGCTTTCTCCCATTGAGCTTCCGTCGGCAGAGACGCTTCCGCCCACTTCGCATAAGCCGAGCCATCGTCCCATGTGGTGTTCACTATGGGATGGTCATCCTTCCATCCCGATCTCGGCTCGACCGGCATCTTCCTCCCGGTATCCTCGCAATAATGCCGATACTGCTTCACTGTCACCTCGTACTTGTACATCCAGAAGCCGTCGAGGTAGACCTTTCTCTGGGGCTTCTCGCCGGCAAACCGCTCCGCTTCCCTCCGGTGCGGAGGGGCGGAAAGTACCATCGCCAGCGCGATCTCCTGATCACTCGATCCCATCAGGAACTCCCCTGCCGGAACCCACATCATCTCCGCCCCGTCCTTCGAGTTAATGCGCACGTCGCCGATCTTCGTGCCTGGTTTGCTATCGTACAGCGGGATTTCCTTGGTTGCCCCCGCTGCATCGCTCTGCGGCTGACCCACTGCCCCAGCGACTACGGCCCCCAGGCTCAGCAGAACCACAACCGCTACACCGACCCACAATCGAATTCTCACGCTGATTCCTCCTCTCGAAAGCTTCGCGATGGGCCAGAACATGCTGCCCTGGCCCCCGGCTCCTGACTCCCGACTCCCCTATCTCCCCGACATACTATACGCGCCCCCCGCAACCGCCTTCTCCTGCGCGGCCTTGGCGATTCGGTCGATCTCGCGCTCCTGCTCGTCGGTCAGAGGCTTGGGATGATGTGTCGCCAGGATTTCTTTCGCGCGGTCTTTGGCGCGCTCGCGCATATCCTTGCCGCCCGCGGCCATCCACGGTCCCCACGTCTCGCGGTTTGTGACCTTCGGGAACCAGTAATGAGGTCGCAGGTATTTGACCGTATGCTCGTGCGAAAGATAGTTGCCGCCTATGCCCACTTCCTTGATCACGTCGAGCGCGATGGTGTCCTCGTTTACCTCGACCCCCTGGACAACTCGGAACGCCGCGCCGAGGATTTCGTTGTCGATGACAACCTGCTCATAGCTCGCGAGAAGCATTTGCTCCATCATACCGAAGGACAGGTGGATGAAGTTCGTGCCGCCCAGGCCGTTGGTGAGCACTTGTATAGCTCGCTCGTAACCGGCCTGCGCGTCGGGGACCGTCGAATCGATGCCGGTCCCGCCCTGGAACGGAAGACCGTAGAAGTGCGCCATCTGCGCCGTCGCCACGTGCAGTAACCCGACCTCGGGGCCGGCGCCGCAATAGTCGCCGGTGTTCATATTCATAATCCCGGATGCTATCGAGAATATGCACGGGTTGCCGGGGTTGATCATCTGCGTGAGCGCAATGCCGGTGAGAACGTTCGCGCACTCCTCGACAAGCGTGCCGGCAATCGTGATCGGCGCCGTGCTGCCACACTGCGCGTCGACCTCCACGTAAACCGGAATACCGTACTTCGCGCACTCGATCAGCTCGTCCACGCGCTCAGCGCTGTGGATCAACGGGCTCATCATGCACAGAACCACGGTGAAAAGAGGATGCCGGCGGATCTCGTCCTCGCTGCCCTGGATGACCTTGGCCATCTCCACCTGATCGCGAATGCTAACTCCCCACTGCCCCTGAGAGTAATAGTTGCGGTAGGTGTTCTTCATCACCGTCGCCCAGAGTATGCGGTCGAATCCGGGCTGCGGGATGTCCTGCGGCACGACGATGGCGTGCATTATGTGCAGGTTCTCCATCGCGTCGAGCAGGCGGGTGAAATCCACCAGGTCATTCAACGTGGCGGGACGGCGGTGGCCGTCATCCAAATCCAGAACCGACAGCGCCGACGATCCGCCGATAGTGTAAACGTCGTCGACGTTCACTCGCACGTCGTATTCCGGCTTCTTGCCGTACAGCGTAAACCTGCTCGGAGCGTTGCTCAGCGCGGCCATCAGCACGTGCTCGGGCACCTTCACGATCTGCTTGTCGAAATCGACCCTGCAGCCGTTGTCGGCGAAGATCTCCAGCGCCTGTCTGTGCTCGACTCGCACACCAACGTCTTCCAGTAATTCCAGAACGGCCAGATGAATGCGCTCCATCTGGTCGTCAGTCAAAACTTTGAACTGTCCACCTTGTAAGCTTCTGATTGCCATACTGTCTCCTATCTAGTCAGTTCTCTCATCTGCCTCAGCGACTCCGCGTCGTCCAGCGCCGGCCAATACTCCAGGCCGAAGTACCCGTTGTAACCCAGCGAATCGATCTTCTTTAGTATCGCGGGATAGTTCAGCTCGCCCTCTGAAAGCTCGTGCCGGCCCGGAACTCCCGCCGAGTGGAAGTGCCCGATGATGTCGATATAGTTCTCTATCCTCGCCAGCACGTTCCCCTGCATGATCTGCATGTGGTAAACGTCGTAAAGGAGCTTGACATTCGGGCTTGCGACTTCCCGCACTATCTCCGCGCCCTCGTCGGCGCTGTCGAGGAAGTAACCGTCGTGGTCCACCAAAGTGTTCAACGGTTCGAGGAACAGAGTGACCCCCGCCGGAGCGGCGATTTCCGCCGCCGCCTTCAACGTATCCACCACGCTCTTGTGCTGTTCCCCGCGCGAGACGCCCAGCCGGGCGTTACCCGTGCAGGTGATCATCTTTGAGCACCCGAGGTCTTTCGCCACCTTGATCGTCTCCGCAAGCCGTTTGAGGTATTTCGGCCTGTCGGCGGGATCGACAAGCGAACCGCCAATTCCCGCGTCGGGCGCATTGACCACTATATTGTTGACCACGACTCCGGTGTCCCTACAGACTTCCGCAAGCTCCGCAACGCGCTTCATACCCTCCTGCGCGGAGACCGGCTCGCCCTTGTCGGGACGGTCGAACTTCAGGTCGTAAAACCAGAATTCCACCGCCGGAAACCCCGCGTCCGCGACGCGCCTTGCCCGCTCCGCCAGACTCGTCCCCGGAAACATCGGATCGATACAAATATCAACCTTCGGCATTTGCCCTCCTTAACCAACAACCAACAACTACAGGTACGCCTTCGCCACCTTCTGAACCGCGGTCGCGACCATATCGCAATCGCGCTCATCCATCCGCGGCGGGATGTCCATGTGTATGGTCCTGCTCAGCAGCGCAAGCGTATTCGGGTTCATATCCGGCGTGTATTCCGGCGTCGGCCCCTGGTAATAGGAGCAAGTATACGGACAGCCTTCCGGCGTCGCGGTCACCTTGTCTATAATCATCTTCCAATGAGCGTAAACGTGCCAATCCGGAACGCCCTTGTCGAAAATACAGCCGGCGTCCACGCCCTCCGCCTTCAGCGCGGGGCCGAACTTGCGCGTAATCTCCTCGTCCGGCAGGAAGAACACCAGGCAAATCGCCGTGTCGCCCGCCTCATCGTTGACTTCGCGGAACTCCAGGCCGTCTATACCCGCAATCTGCTCCTTGATGCGCTTCTTGTTGCGCCGCATACCCGCGAGCAGGTTGTCCAATTTGCCAAGCTGCGCCAGCGCGACCGCCCCGTGCAACTCGCTCATTCGGAAGTTCACTCCGGGGAAAACCTCTCCCTCGTACCTCGGAAGTCCGAACCGATCAGGCCTCCAGCACGCCGCGGTGTCGTGATAAGCCATTGCCCGGTCGTTGAGCAGCGCGTCATTAGTGGTAACAATTCCGCCCTCGCCCGCGGTGATGATCTTGTGGTATTGCAGACTGAAGGCGTTGCACTCGCCGAAGCTGCCCAACATCTTCCCCTTGTACGAGCCGCCGCACGCCTGCGCGACGTCTTCCAGAATCGGGACCTTGTGCTTCCTGGAGATCGCCATCAGCTCGTCCATTTTGCAGGGCACGCCGCGCATGTGGACGGCGATGATCGCCTTCGTCCGATCGGTGATCTTCTTTTCGACATCCGCGGGGTCCAAAGTCAGGGACCTGTCTACTTCAGCGATTACGGGAATCGCCTTCGCCCCCACAATCGACGCGCAGCTCGCAAAGAACGTATAACCGGGCACGATAACTTCCGCTCCCGGCCCGACTCCCAATGCGACCAGGGAGGAGATCAACGCCGAGGTACAGGAGTTCACCGCAAGCGCGTACTTCACGCCCATCTTATCCGCCCACTGGACCTCAAGCTCGCGGACCTTCGACGGATACTCCTTCGGCCCGTAGTATCTGAAGAGGTACTTGTGGTCGAGCACCTCCATCACGAGCTTTTTCTCTTCCTCGCCTATCTCCATACCACCGGGGTACATGGGGTAGTTCGGCGTAGTCTTGACCGGCTCCCCGCCGTCAATAGCCAGCTTCCCACTGACCAAAGCGCTGTCGATTGCCATCGTCGCATTGCTCCTTCTGAAACGTGAGGGATCATCGGCGCACGCCTGACTGGCGCGGCCCGGATAAGTATATCACATGTGGACATGGCGCACCTACCGCTTGTTAAGGTCTTAGGGGTAGAGCCGGCGGACGGTTGGCGGTTGAAGGCTAGCGGTTCGACTCAATGGTCTTCGACGCGGGTTTTCGCATCGTTTTGGAGCGCTTTGTGTTCGAAGGCAAACGGTTTCGGTCCTATTCCCTGCCGGTTTCGGGTAGTTTCAGCGCGATTTCAGTGGATTTTAGCCGGGTTGTCAAAAACCCGTATTCCTTGCTGTGTCACGACTGCGGACCGGAAGCATCTACAGCAGCAGGAGCATCGTTTGTGGACGATGACCGCGTCTTAACCCCTCCCCAACCCTCCCCGAAACGGGGAGGGAAGAGGTTCCCCCTCCGTGTCGGAGGGGGTTAGGGTGAGGTCCATGTGTGGCTGATGATTACATTCGATTCTCCTGTCTACAGCAGCTCTTCGTTTCTATCATCACCTCATGCATGTATAGCATGATATGATGATAGAAACTCCACCGGCGTGAGTTGTTGCCAATTGCCAACCCCTATATAGCGCTGTAGTCTGGCAACAACTCACCTTGTCCCAAAGGTGGAATTGTATCGACCACCGGTTCTTCAGCCGATTCCACATTCCACATGGCCCTTATATAGGTGATGTGGATGTGGAACCGGGCGGGAGTCATAGCTCCCGCCCGGTTCCATCTTCAGGTCTTATCGCTGTGACACGTGCGGCATTTGTCGATTTTGTGGCAGTTGAAGCAGAACGATCCTTGTTTGAAGCTCGCGCCCTTCGATCCGTGCGTGCCCATCCAGTCTTTCGGGTGCGGCATCTCCGTGCCATGGCAGTCCGCGCACCCGTTGCGGCCGTGGCACAGTGCGCATAGCTGCGGTTTTCGACCCGCCATAGCCGGGTGCTCTTTCGTAAAGGAAGCGTTATGCCACGAAGGGCGCTTGGACTTATGGCAGTTCTCGCAAGCGTTCACCTTTCCGCTAGCGTGGCACTTCGCGCACAGCCGCGGCTTCTCGGTTGCCTGCGCTCCATGTTCAGTTACCCAACCTGCCGAATGAGGCATCGACAGGCCGTGGCATTTCGAGCAGCTACTCGGCTGATGGCAATTGGAGCACGCTTGCTTCGACGACTTTGCCACGCCGCCGTGAGAAGCTTTCCATCCCGCGGCATGAGGGGACGCCGACCCGCTGTGGCAATCCCTGCAGAAGCTCGTCTCGTGGCACTTCCGGCACATTCCCGTGGACGCCACGCCACTTGAGGCATGGGCGGTTGACCAGTTCGCCGGATGCGGCATCTCAATGTTATGGCAAGCGTCGCAGAACCTATTCTCGTGACAACTGTGGCAGGGCTGCTCCTTCTTCATCGCCGCTTTTCCGTGCAGCTTCCGCCATTCGGCGGTATGACTCTCGGGCTTCTTCTTCGAGTGACATTGCATACAGTCGTCGCTGTTGATGAGAAGAGTCCCGTGCTGTCCGGATGTGGAGTGGCAATTCCTGCACAGAATGCCATTCTCGATGTGTTTTCTGTGCTGGTACGTCTGTCCCTCGAAACTCAGAATCTTATCCAGGAACGTCCCGTGACAGGTGCGGCATTCGTACTCGCTTATGCCGGCCATCCTCGGCGGAGAAACGGTCCCCGCCGGATGGCATTTCGTGCAGTTCCTTCTGTCCGCCTCGTGACAACGCCAACACGATTCCATTGAGGGACGGTTGGTCTCCGGGTTGCGCTTCCCATGTGCGATGTTATAGTGACACGTACTGCAGCCGTTGCCGGTGGCATCCAGGTGAACCGCGTGAGGAATGGTCACGCGCTTAGGGTTCTTCTTGAACCGGTAACCGGGTTCGCCGATCTGCCGGACCCGATCGAGCGTGTGGCATCGTACACAGTTGTGGTTCACCCGTTCCGGCTTCGCGGAAAAGTCACGCGGCATAAGCCCCCGAGTCTCAGCGTGGCATTCTATGCAGCCAACGCTTGTAGGGTGAACCAGCGAATGGCGCCAGAGTTCCGCCTCGTGCGTTTTCTTGTGGCAGAACGCGCAGTACATCGGGTTGCGAGAAGTGAAGTACGCGAGCGGGAAAAACGGCAGAATGGCGATTATGGCAATGAGCGGCGCATAACGTATCGCCACTCGTGGATGAATGCTCAGGACTTTTCCAAGAATACGCGCGACCACTTGCTATACCCTTTCTATGCGGACGGTGGTGTCCATCCACGATTGACCGTGTCCCATCGGGTCCGGGTCGTCGGCAATCAACGAGTGAGGATGGACGCCTTTTCCTTCCGACCGCCACCAGATGTGTTCGGTCTCCGGCATGTTGCTCTCAAACGATTTCGCCTGAGCCACACGACCATATTCCCAATGGCCGACACTGTCCGAGATGGCCACCGCCTTGGGGTTGATCCCTTCCGTGAGCCTGACCTTGACCTTGAGCGAGCCCGTTTTGCTTGTCACTCGGACCTCATCTCCAGTCTTCAGGCCCAGTCTCTCACCGACATCGGCGTTGATGAGAAGCGGGTTATCGTGTACGATCTCGGACAACCACATGGAATCCGCCGTTCGAGAGTGAGTGTGGACGTTCCACTGATGGGTTATCAGAGTGAACTCGTTGTCTTTGAGACTTGAGGCATCCATCAACGGGGAGTAGGTTGGCAGTGGATCGAATCCCGCCGCCGCAAGACGTTCCGAGTATACTTCGAACTTCCCCGAAGGAGTCCCAAAACCGGTCTTCTTAAACCTCTGGTATTCGGGCTTCGTCGGCGCAACCCAGAAACCGTGGTCCTCAAGATAAGACATACCTCCGGCCTTGATCAACGGCTTGACCGACGCGATCTCCGCGTCTAAGTACTCACTGTAACTCTGGAAGTTGAAGTACCTGGCCGTCTCACCGCCGATAGCCTTTGCGATCTCAATGAGAATCTCCTCCACCGGCCTCACCAATCCCCTTGCCTGGACTACAGGCTGACGGAGACTGACGAACGGCACGAGGTCCATAGCGGGAGGCGTTTCCAATTCCAGTGTCTCCAGATACATCGCGTCCGGCAGGATCAGGTCCGCCATCATGGCTGTCTCGGTGGGATATGAGTCTATGGCGACTATGTAAGGCATGAGCTTTTCGTCAGAGAATATATTCTGTACCCTCTTCGTGTTGGGAAACTCATAGCACGGATTAGCGCGGTAGCACATATACAACCCGACGCGAGCTTTGCCGGACTCGATCACTTCGGCCATCCCAGCCTCGCCCTCGAAGACGCCCAACGCGGCCGACTGCGCAAATGGAGACTTTGCCGACGGCGGAGGCGGGATTGGCGACGGTTCCGCCAGCTTAATCGTGCGGGGCAAGCAGTATCCGCCGCGGACGTCTATGTTGCCGGCGACGGCGTTCAGCAGCATTATCGCCCGCTCGTTATAGACTCCGTTCCTGTGCTTCGTTACACCGCCGGTGGAGACCGTTGTGCTCGGCTTACTGCTGGCGAACTCCAGAGCAATGCGCTCTATGTCGGCGGCGGGCACACCACTCTCGGCCTCGGCGAATTCCGGCGTGAACCTTGCCAGGTGCGCTTGCAGCTTCTCCGCTGAGTAGTTAGTCCACTTGTCCAGGAACTCCCGATCGTGCAATCCGTGCCTCATTATGACGTTGCACATCGCCAGCGCCACGGCCGCGTCCGTTCCTGGCCTGATCGGGAACCATTCGTCGCTCTTGCCCGCGGTCTGGGAAAGCCGCGGATCGAACGTGACCATTTTCGCCCCGTGGTGGACTCGCTCCTGCGCTATCTTCGTGAGCCGTCCTTCCGTTATGCGCTGAACGAAGCTCGTCCGGAGGATATGCGCCTCGAATGGATTTGCGCCGAAGAGAAGCATGTATTCCGTGTTCGCTACATCGTTGATCTCGTGCTGCGATCCCCAGGTCATCAACTGGGCGAGGGCTTTATTCCAGCCCCCGAGCGGCGTATTGACGAGCGCGTTGGGCGATCCGAAAGCGTGGCAGAAACGGCGCGCGAACCCCTGAGCAGTAACATCTCGTGTGCTGTGCAGGACAAACTCACTTTGCCTTCCGGACTGAGCCAAATCCCTCATCCTGACCGCAACTTCATCAATTGCCTGGCGCCAGCTTATCGGCTCCCATTTGCCTTCCCCGCGCGCGCCCACACGTCTCATCGGGCGGAGGATCCGGTCCGGATCGTAGATCAGATTAACACCCGCCTGTCCCTTGGCGCACATGCGTCCTCTGTTGTTCGGATGCCCGGGAATGCCTGACAGTTTGGCAAGCATTCCGTCCGAGCTGTAGCCGAAAATGCCACAGCGGGCGTAACAGTTTAGACAGGTCGAAGCCACCTTGCTCCGGATGCGGCCCGACGTCCTGGAAACCTGCTGACCTCCAAGCTCTAACGTACGGTCTCCAACCGAAGCCAACGCCTGGTTGAAGGCCAAGGCGCCTGTTCCAATAAGGCCGGTCTTCAAAAGCTGCCTGCGACTCAATTTACCCATTAACACTTCTCTCCCGATATCTTGAGCGGGCCATGTCCTCCCGCTCTCAACTCTCCACCCTCGACTCTTTACTGCTCACTGTTCTCTGTTCACTGTTCTCAGTGCAAAGGCGTAGACTGCCCAGCAATGACGACCACTATGCGCATCGCAAGAATTCCGATAAGGGTGAGGATCGAAGCCAGGAAACAGTATCGTACCCGTCTTCCGGTCCGAGGGAAAAACACCAGAAAAGCGGGCAGCAGCCCGCCAAGACATATCTCCACTCCCACGAATAGTGGAGCGAACGCTCCAGTCAGAATAAGCTTCGCGACCTCCAGTTCCTCCACCTTGGAAGTAAAGAGCACCAGAACGTCGTTTCCCACGAGAAAGAGGTCGAACAGGGCGACAGCGCCCATTATCTTGGCGAGGCTGAGGATCAGCCGTCTGTCCTGCTCGTGCTCCACCGGTGTCGAGCTTTTGCTGAAAAACCGCCACCTGAGAGTCGCCAACGCTATCATCAGCCCTATGCCTGAGACCATTGCCGAAACGATGAACAGCGTCGGCATCAGCGCCGTGCTCCAGAGAGCTCGGCCCTTGCCCAGGGCGAGTATGAACCCCGTATAGCCGTGGGTCGCAATCGCCAACGGAATGCCCACCATACCGAGCGCTTTTGCCAACTTCTGGTCTCCTCTGAACAGAAACCAGGCGTATATGATACCGTTTATCGGATATATGGTCAGAAGGAAACTGCCGTAGGTTATAGGCGATTGCGGGTTCCAGTACACAAATAAGTGCCAGAATCGCAGTGGTTGTTCGAGGTCTATCAGCAGATTTACAGGCGCGATGAGCAGTGTCAGTGGGGCGACCACCGCGCCGATGCGCCCGATAGGCTTGTAATCCGATCTCCCACTGATTATGGAAATGACCGAGACCACAAAAGATCCCGCGGACAAGCCCGTTAGATAGAAGTAGACCGCGATTGGGACTCCAAGCGGCATGTCATGCGGAACGTTATAAATTGTCTGAAAATCCATCTAAACTACCTCGTCACTCTCCACTCCAGCAGGCCCCATCCATCTTCAGGGGAGGGCTGGGGTGGGGTTCCACTGATCACTGTTCACTGTTCACCGGTCACTGTTCACTGCTTCCAGGCGCCCTTTCATGGGATCCATGGCGTCCAGGTCGGCGCCGATGTAGTAGACTTGCGGTTGTGTAGCCATCTCCTGCTTAAGCACGGTCACTGGATGCTTCGCGACGAGCTGCGCCACGTCGCTGTTGGGGTCGTTCAGGTCCCCAAAGACGCGGGCGCGGCCAATGCAGGTTTCCACGCACGCCGGCTGCATTCCGGCATCGACCAGGTGATGGCAGAAGTAGCATTTTTGCACTATCTTGCGGATCGGGTTGATGAATCGCACGTCGTATGGACAACTCGCGATACAGTACTTGCAGCCGATGCAGCGATGAGGGTTGACGAGCACTATGCCGTCCTCGCGTTTGAACGACGCCCCAACGGGACAGTTGCGCACACAAATCGGCGACTCGCAGTTGTTGCACAGACTTGGCAGAAAAGACCGGCTCACGTTCGGGTACTTGCCCTTTTCAATGATCTTCACCCAAGACCGGAACACTGACGGAGGCACGTCGTTTTCCGCTTTGCACGCCACCGAACAACTGT
This sequence comes from Armatimonadota bacterium, assembly GCA_030649165.1. Lineage (GTDB taxonomy): Bacteria > Armatimonadota > UBA5829 > UBA5829 > JAUSEB01 > JAUSGG01. Next base: position 51,134 of record JAUSGG010000058.1, on the reverse strand, counting down.
GGCAGCCGACGCACTTGCGGAGATCGATAACCATTGCCCAACGGATTCGTTTCTTCAATTGAGGTCTCACCTGCGCGGTTGACGTTACAGATACTATTATAGCGCTTAAATAGCAGAGGTTGTATCCCCTGCGTCAAATCCCAATCGTATTCTTAAGTCGGAGCCATGATCTATTAAGGGTCGCCGGACGACCGCCTGGTATTTGTACGGATTGACTGGAGAGACCCCGTATGATATAAACCAGACAGGCGGGAGAAAGCGGGAATCCTCTGCGTCCCGGCGCCCATTGCGCAATTACATAATACCACTCAAGAGCGGGCAGGTGATTCCCGGAGCGGTTGCGGCCGTCCACTTCCCATCTGGCAGGAGGCGGGATATGAGAACTCTAACGCTCGGTCTGGCGGTGATCTTGTGCGCCGCGACACACACAAGCGCCAGCATGGACGAACGCCCAGACCTTCCACTAGTTTTCATCGAATGCGGTGAGCAGCCCGACGGACACGCCGCATTCGCCGTTCAAGGACCTCGCGGGTGGGCTTTCTTCACGAACGGCGGATTCGCCCTTCATCTGACCGCGGGGGGCGATTCAAGCCCACTCTTGGATTTGCCGGCGCGAGCAGGAACGTCCACGGCGCGTCGGACCCATCCACAGGCAAATCCATTCTGCTCGTTTGACAGCCGACAGTCCGCTGCGCTGCGGGTCACCTTCGTCGATTCTCAAGACGCTGTTGTCGAAGGTTGGAATCAGCTTCCCGGGAAACTGAACTACTTGATCGGTAGTCAGCCTCTGACATGGAAAACCAACGTTCCGACATTCGGCGGCGTCATCTATCGCGGGGTTTGGCCGGGAGTAGACGTTGTTTACCGCGGCGAGGACAGGCGGCTGAAATACGACGTATACGTATCCCCCGGCGCGGACTTGCGACGCATAGGTTTCCGGTACAAAGGCGTCAGCGGCCTCGAATTGGCCCGCGACGGCGCTCTGCTGATCCACACCGCAATAGGGATGCTGCGCGAGGCAAGACCCCAAGTGTACCAGGAGAAGAACGGTGAGCGTACCTGGCTGGACAGCAGCTTTGTGATTCACGGTGAAACGGTCGGATTCGAGGTCGAGGACCGGGACCCGTCCCTTCCGCTAGTGATAGACCCCGCCACCGACCTGGTCTGGAGCACGTTCCTGGGAGGGAGCGGAGATGACAGTGGCGTGGCCGGCGTGGCGCTCGATTCGTCAGGGAACGTCTATCTCGCGGGCTGGACCACTTCCACGAACTTCCCAACTACAGGCGGGGCGTACGACACAAGTCAGAATGGCAGCTATGACGCATTCGTGGCCAAGTTGAATGCGAGCGGCTCAAGCCTCGTGTACGCCACCTTTATCGGCGGCAGTTCCAGCGAGGGCGCATACGCCATCGCCCTGGACTCCTCAGTATGCGTGTATATTACTGGAGGAACGTCGTCCAGCGACTACCCGATAACAACCGCGGCGTACGACAAGACATACAACGGCAACGTAGATGTGTTTGTCTCCAAACTCAGCGCGGACGGCTCCAGCCTCCTCGCGTCGACATTCTTGGGAGGATCGGTCGCTACGGAAAGCCCGTCCGGGCTGAGGCTGGACTCCTCCGGCGGCGCATACGTAGCAGGCTCCACGAACTCTTTTGACTTTCCGACTACGTCCGGCGCTTACGACACCACCTGGAACACCGCTTATGACCCGCTCAACAACCCTCTGACCGACGTATTCGTCACCAAACTAGCCTCTGATCTCTCCAGCCTCAGCTACTCGACGTTCCTGGGAGGGGCCAACACAGTCGGGCCTTACACGGAGTCGGCTTTCGACATAGCCGTTGACTCCTCGGGATGCGCCTACGTAGTCGGTGACACGTGCTCCACGGATTTCCCCACGACAACAGGCGCTCTCAGAACGAGCCATAACGGGGCGTACGACTCCTTCGTCACCAAACTGAATGCAAGCGGTTCGTCCCTGGCGTACTCCACCTTTTTGGGTGGGATGACCGGCCGGACCGAAGCCGTCGGCGTCACGGTTGACTCATCAGGACTCGCCTACGTCACCGGCCGAACCCAGGCGCTGGATTACCCAACCACATCCGGTTCCTACCAGCCGGCCCGAACAGGCTCCAGCAACATCATCCTGACCAAGATCAACCCGTCCGGATCCGGAGTCGTTGACTCCACATTGTTTGGTGGAAGCGTCAACGCCGACTGCGGCTACGCCGTCGCTTTGGACTCCTCCGGCTATGTCTACTTGACCGGAAAGGCATCGTCCACGAACTTCCCGGCGACGATTGACGCGTACGACCCGACTTGCGATGGCGATGACGCCTACGTGGCCAAGTTCAACGCGAGCCTTTCCACTCTGCTCTACTCCACACTCCTGGGCGGAACCGCGCTCAATGGGGAAAGCGCTCTGGGGATAGTCGTAGACTCATCTGGCAACGCCTACGTCGCCGGTGGAACTACCTCATCGGATTTTCCGACCACAACTGGGACCTACGACACGTCCTACAACGGCGGGACGGTCGATGCGTTCGCGTCCAAGATACAGTTCCCTTCCATCGCGTCGATATCATCGGTGAAGCAGTTGGCCGACAACTCGTCGGTTCAGCGCTGTTCCGGGATCGTCACCTTCTTCAACGGCTCCTGGATGTACATCGAGTCGGAAGACCGCTCGTGCGGGATACGCGTTGACTGTCCGCCGGGGTATACTTTCAGCTTAGGAGCGCGAGTTGACGCAGCCGGCAGCATCAAGACCAATACGATAAGCGGTGAGAGGTACATAGACACGGCCGGAGTGAGCCGGCCTCTGCTCCAAAACGGAACGGGAAGCGTTGCCCCGTTCACATTGGCCAATAGCGCGGTTGGCGGCGCGGACTGGAACTACGTTTCGGGGACCGGCGCCGGTCAGCAGGGCATCAAGAACGGAACCGGTCTGAACAACATCGGTCTGTTGATTAGTACGACCGGAAACGTAACCGGTGTAAGAACCCCGGATCCCACGGAAGACTGCTTCTACGTAGATGATGGCTCCGGTGTGGTGGACGCAAGCGGGATCATAGGCGTGAAGGTAACGGCCACTGGCTTAACTCTTCCATCCGTAGGGTATTACGTCCAAGTGACCGGCGTAAGCTCATGTTATAAGAACGGAAGCGACCTCCACAGCGTCATACGAGTCCGCGCGCAGTCGGACATCGTGAGGCTTCGATAATACGGCCCCCCGGTCTCAAATGCGCCTGATCTCGATTCCGCGGAACTCCACCGTCATCCCGTGATTCTGCAGGCCGACATAACCCGATCTGCGCCGCTTGTTCAGCTTGTCGATGTCCTTCAGCCGCGCGTTAAGCTCCGGGTCCTCGATGTTGACCCGAACAACCCGCCGGCCATTGTGGCGCACCGTGAGGATAGAGCCGATGCAGGAGATCTCCATCCGGTTCCACTCTCCCGCCGGCTTGGACGTGTTCGCCGATGGGGCAATCGCTCCAACCACCGCGCCACTGCTCTTGTCGTCGAGCGCGCGTCCGTAGTCGTCGTATATCTGTAATTGAAATCCGGTGTACGATGGGTCACCCTCTTCCGCCGCACGGACGAACACGCCGCTGTTCCCGCCCTTCGGAACCCTGTATTCCAGCCGAAGAACGAAATCCTGATACTCCCCCTCCGATCGCAGCCACCCCCGCCCCTCGCCGGAGCAGACGAGGATGCCGTCTTGGGCGCTCCAAGCCTGCCCGCCCATCACGCGCCAGCCGGAAAGGTCTTTAGCATTGAAGAGACTTGTAAAGGGCCGGCTGCGCTCGTTATCCTCCGCGAAGACATAGAGCGTCACGCCCTGCATCTCCGGCGGGACGCGAAGTTCCGTTTCTCCGGGCCGGTGAATAGCCGCGGCCGAGGTCGGCGTTCCTCGTCCGTTCTGCTTAGGGTCGGCAACCCACTGCAGGCCGTCCGGCGTCTCGAACGGCAGCCTCACAACCAATTCGCCGGATCCTCCGGCGTGGGAAACGTTTAGAAACCACGCCTGCCGAATCCCGTTTCCCAACTGCTTCTCCGGCAGAGGCGCAAACGTGATGTTAACGGGGACGTCGGCAAAGCGATACTTCCTCTGGTTGATCTCCATGCCCTGTGTGAGGGCCCCGGCAAAACCAACCAGCGCGCCCTTCGACACCCTGAACGTGACGCATCGCTCGCCGGTGTAGTTTACACGGTATGGACCCAGCCCACGCTCACTGATATCCAGCCTCGACGGCGGCAAGCCCGACTCGTCGAACTTCTCGCCTTCTGGCCGGAAGAACCCGCCGCCCCAATCCTCTTGCACCTTGTAATAATGCCGGGCGACGGAAACCGCGCCATTTGGGAATTCGCAGACGAGCAGGTCACCGGTGTTTGATGCCAACTCGGCCCAGCCTGGACCGTCCGCGGAGTATGCGCCGATCGCGCGGAGCAGGTTGAACAGCGTCCGCGGAGCGTCGGGCGTCGAACCCGATTGATCGTCCCTGGGCCTTCCGCCGAAATAGACCAGTCTGCCACCTTTGTCGGTGCGCAGCGCCGTCGCTATGGTCAGGCTCCGGCCGTCGACAACAACAGCGCCCGACGCTTCGCCTTCCCCGGACGGCTGCGCGGGGTAAACCCGGTCCACGAGCAGGTGGGTCGGAACGCGAAAAGACGGAACGCTTTTCAGCGCGCCTGCGAAGGTTACGCTCGCGTTCTCCGCGTTCAACCCATTCCACGGGTCTTGCACGGAGGCGATGCCGAACAGTTTCCGCCAGTCCGAGAGTGCGCTCTTCCCTGTGTCTGTGTAGATCGCGGGGGGTAGGCCGGTCCAGATGATATTGCCGCCGCATTCCGCGATCTTGCATAGCTTTGTCATGGTTTTCCGCTGAATCATAGGCTCGTATAGCGCCACCAGAGTGGTATATTCGCGGTCTTTAACCTTGAAACGGCCGTTCGGCAGCGGCTTGGCCAGTTCAGCGAACTTCTCCTCAGTGAGATAGTCACAGTAGCCATACTGAACCATCCAGCTTCCGTAGCGTTCCTCGACAGAGTTCAGGTCCAGAGGATAAAGCGCAAGGACCGGCGTCTTGCGATGCTCCCAGTCCTGGGGGTAACCGCAATTCCACATTTGGCCGGCGAGTCCATACGCCGCGGCGACGTCCTGAACGCGCTGCGAGACCGGCGAAGGCGCGCCCCAGTGCGCCCAATAGCCGTATGGAACGTCGTTGAAGATTCCGAAACTGGCCCCCAGGGCCGCTCCGTTGTAGTTTCGATCTATGTAGCCGCCCTCCGGGTGATCGTTCCCCATCCCAGTCAGAAAGTCGCCCCAGCGGAAGTAGTCGTAACAGGCGGAAACGTTCTCTCTGATCGACGATGACCATTCATACGCCGGCGTATAATCGTAGCGGCTCAGAGGAGCGCCGGCGGGCTTCCAGGCGGCGTCGACATGGTCGCAGGTGGGCGATTCCTGCCAGGTCGCGTGAGCGCGAGTCCATATCCGCTTGCGGTCGAATATCTTCTCACCATGCTTCTTCGCGCGGATGAACAGATCGACTACAGTATCCGTCAGCAGCCGGTAATAGTCGCGGCGGAATTTCCAAGTAGCATAAATATCTTCCGCTTTGGGGCCGAAGACGTGCTGGGCCATTTCCGGCTCGCCCTCGCCTCCCAGGAACCCGTGCTGCGCAAAGGCAAAATAGACCAGATATTTCTCGAAATCCTGATACTTCTCCCCGTGCAGCCGGGCGTATTCCGTGACCAGACCAGGCGTGATGTAACGCGTGTTGATCTCTGTCGGACCAAAATGCGCTCCCCCGAGGTCCCAGTCGAACTGGATGTGCATTTCGTCGGAGTAGAAACTGTCGTAAGCTATCCCGGCCGCCTTGTGCGCGTCCAGCATCCCGGTCAGGAAAGGCAAGACGTCGGGGCTGAAGTAGTCCATCTCCTCGACGTCATACACGACGATCGCCAGGACACGGTTTCGCTTTCCGGCGCTGGTTGCGAGTCCGGAAACCACGCCCTGTACGGTTATGTATCCGCCCGGCCCCTTCGCCTCGGTCGTCTCATCCACCGCAATGCGCGCGCTTTCCGAGATGTCCAGTATCCCCGAGGGATCTACGGCGTAGTAAGAAGTATTGCCGATCTTCTCTTCCGAGAACGCGAACGCGCGGACGGAGTTGATGCGGAGCTTGACTGGCCCCTTATTGTGAAACCACTGCCTCTGCGCGCGAAGCGGAATGGAATAGCTGCCGTCTGGTTTCAACTCCCCTTCCTGAAACTGATGTGTCTGCCCGCCCCGGCCTTTTTCCCGATAGTAAGCCGGACCCAAGTCCAGCGGCGACAATACGCTCGCCCCGAAGCCTACCCCATGCTTGCGCGCTGTGTCGTGGAGAGCCTTGAACGTCCGTACACACTGTGGGCTTGTGGGAAAGAGTTCCCTCTTGTTGAGCCCGAAGAAGAAGTCGTAGGCGACGTTGATGAGCGCCCCATCGTACCCTTCCAAGCCTTTGGCAATATCCTCTAATCTCCCATCGAAGGCTTTAACCTTGAAGTTCGGACCGGCCTCCAGCGTCCGCATTTCCTCGTCGCTCGTAATGATCAGGGCTCCTTGCGGGCGCAGCATCATCTGCACCTCGGAGAGCTTCACGATCTGCCGTTCAGATCCCAGCGCCGGAACGGCGCAGATCACTCCTATCGCCCCAAATACAGCCATCGCGCACATCAGGCCACAGCTCATAGCTTTCCTCCCACCATTGCGCCTACAGACACAACGTTGTATCCTTCGTCGCCTGCTCTCCTGTTCCCTGCGAGCGCAATTCCGGCTTCTCGCCGGAAATATCTGACGTCCGGGAACCAAACCTGCTGTAAGAACGTTTAGCATGTAAAGCCCTTTATGATGTAAAGTATCAAAAACTGGAGGGAAATGGCAATGAAGGTAGACATAGTGGTTGTCAGTGCGCCTCGGTACAGCAGAGGGCACGAAGCCAACTTTGTGCCGCCGATCACCGGTATTCATCTGGCGGCTATCACACCGGACCCACTCTTCCACGGTATACCGAGGTGTGGAACCAGGACAGTGCGCGCAGGTTTTCGCGCTCAGAGATTCGAATTGTTAACGGTTCTCCGCGTCTCTCCGCCCGCCCGCCGTTTCCTCTGACCGGCCCCGGCGCCAAAGACCACGCCCACAATCGTTGCAATCAGGACCGTGTACGCTACGCCGATAAGCTGCGCCGCGTAAATGGCGGCGTTGCTCGGCGACGATTCCACTGTGCGCAGGAAAACAACTGCGTCGATCACAGCCGCGAGCAACCCGCAGATAACCGCCGACAGAATGCGCACAAGGAACCGTTGCCCGAGAAGCGTCCTCGTCAGGTAGAACCCGATTGCGCCCGTCAGGACGCCTATCACACACGGCACAACGCCGACGATCAATGGCACGACCAGATTGTTCCTGACGACGTCCCACGTCAGAAGCTCGCTCAGAATATACGCGCTCGCTGCAAAGACGATCACTATGGTCAGGATTGACGCTTTGACCAGTCGCATTTTCTCTCCGCCTACAATTCTCTCATCTGTGATCTTTCAAGAATAAGATCGAGCATGCGTCCTCCAGAAACGCTATACCTTGTCGCCGCTTACCGTTAAACTAGTTCTTGCCGCGCGACGAGGATTCCTACGGCGGCAAAACACCCGTGACAGTTCAGTCTTCCGCGCATCGTCATTTCGAGCAACCGACCCCGCAGGCGGGGTTATTCCGGAAAGAAACCACCCCGGTGTTTCGGGATTTGAGGGTTGGGCTTCACACTCGTGCGATTATAGCACAACCTCGCATCCCAACCCGGAAATCCCGAAACAGGGCGCTTTCCTAGGAGCGTAGCGCCAACGTAGTCGAGAAATCTGCTTCTGAGCGTGACGCAACCGGAAAAAGCAGATTCCTCCACTTCGGTCGGAATGACATTCCCGCGAAACTGAACTCACTCAAAAGAGATCCGGGCCAGTAACAGTTCAGGAATGGGTGGAATTGTATCACCCTCACCCTAACCCTCTCCCGTCAAGGGAGAGGGGATTACGCTCGTCTTCTTCCGAGGACGGAGGAATAACGACCGACAGTCTACCTAATCGTGAACAGTTACCCGGGCCATTGACACGCGCCCAACTCAGCCATAGCATGTGATGGGCGCGGCAGCGCCGCTACCAACCGCATTTTAAGGGAGCGCATACAATGAGGAAGATTCTACTCCCGCTGGTAATTCTCGCGCTTGTGATGGCGGCGACCAGCGTTGCCAAGCGGATCTCCGGCAAGCAGCAGGCCGCCGGCTCTCAGCGCGCGGGCGTCGGTCATAAGGATCAACTGTACGTTGAGGTTTCCGCCCTCAGCAACCTGGACTATTTCTACGACCATAAGCTCGGGATGCGTCTGGCGGGCGAGGCGTTCGGGGTGACGACACAGTACGTCGGTCCGGCCGAATACGATATGCCCGCGATGATAACGGCGTTCGAGCAGGCAATGGCGAAGAAGGGAATCAAAGGCATCGTGGTGGTCGGCTTCGAGCCCGCCCTTGACCCAATCATCAACAAAGCCGTCGATTCGGGAATCCCGGTTGTGACTGTGGACGCCGATCTGCCGGACTCGAAGCGCGTCGCGTTTGTCGGAACCGGCAACTACAAGGCCGGTTACGAAGGCGGGACCAAACTGGCGGAGCTGATCGGCGGCAAAGGAAAGGTCGCGATAATGACGAAAGTCGGCCAGTCCAACCTGGACGAGCGGGTGAAGGGCTATGAGGACGCTCTCGCCAAGTACAAAGGCATCACGATCGCGCAGACCGTTGACACGCAGTCTGACGCGGTGATCGCCGCGCAGGTGGCGACGGCTGCTCTTCGCAAGAACCCGGATTTGGCCGGAATCGGCTGCGTCGAGGCGGCAGGCGGCGTGGGCGCGGCGACAGCCGTAAAAGAGGCCGGACTCGTCGGCAAAGTCAAGATAGTTTCGATGGATCGCGGGAACGAGGTCCTCCAGCTTATCGGCTCCGGCGTGATCAGCGCGACCGTAGCCCAACGCACGGCGTTGATGCCTTACTATGCGGTCCAGATACTTTACGATCTCAACAATCAGGAGATACCGATCACCACGGACAACGCCAAAGCCCGGGCGTTGGCGGTCCCGTCTTATGTGGATACCGGCGTGATTCTGGTCGATAAAAGCAACTATAAGTACTTCATCAGGAAATAGCGCGTAATCCCCTCTCCCTTGAGGGAGAGGGTTGGGTAAGGGTGAATGGTCTCGCAAATTCCGAACTCCTCCGCGGATAGTCTGGCCCTCGACGTCCGCGGCGTGGTCAAAACGTTCCCCGGCGTGCGCGCCCTCGATCGCGTCGATTTCGATCTGAGAAGGGGCGAGGTTCACGCGCTCGTCGGCGAAAACGGCGCCGGCAAGAGCACGCTGATGCACATAATCGGGGGCGTGTATCAGCCGGAAGACGGTTCCGTCACCGTTGAAGGGCAGGACGTTCGGTTTGCCCAACCGCACGACGCGGCGCGCCACGGCATAGCCGTCGTCTTCCAGGAATTGAGCGTATCCGACAACCTGAGCATCGCTGAGAACATATTCGCCAATCGCCAGCCGGTGAGGTTCGGGGGCCTGGTGGACTGGGGCAGTCTGTATTCTCAGGCAAGGGAGCAGACCGCGCTGTTCGGGTGGGAAATCGATCCGATGACACCGGTCGGCGAGCTGTCGAGCGCAAAGAAGCAGGTCGTCGAGATACTGAAGGCGATCTCGCAGCGGCCTAAGGTCCTGGTCCTTGACGAGCCGACTTCGTCGCTTACCTCGGTGGAGGTCGAGATGCTCTTCCGCAACGTGCGCAGGCTGCGGGAGGAGGGCTTGTCGATCATCTACATATCGCACCATCTGATCGAGATATTCGAGCTGGCGGACCGGGTGACGGTCCTGCGTGACGGACGGAAGGTCGAAACCTGCGATGTCAAGGACGTTACGGAGGACGATCTGGTCCGCAAAATGGTGGGGCGCGAGTTGGTCGATATGTACGGCAAGCGCGAGACCGAGGTCGGCGGCGAACATCTGCGAGTGGAGAACGCCTGCCTGGCGGGATCGTTCGAAGCCGTCGATCTCGTGGCGCTCAGCGGTGAGATAATCGGACTGGCGGGGCTCGCCGGCGCGGGCCGCACACAGCTTGGCCGTTCCATATTCGGCGACCCGCCGCCGGACAGCGGGCGCATTTACCTCGACGGCGAGCCGGTGAACATCGCAAGCCCCGGCGACGCGATCCGCCACGGTATCGGCTATGTCAGCGAGGACCGCAAAGAGGAAGGGTTGTTCCTGGACATGTCCGTACGCGAGAACTGCGCGGCGCCCGCCCTCGGCGGCTTCGCTGGCAGCTTCGGCTTGATGAACGAAAACGCCATCACCCGGTTCGCCGAAGATTGCCGGGACAGGTTCGGGATCGTGACCCCCAGCGTGTGGCACAACGTGCGTCAGTTGTCCGGGGGGAATCAGCAGAAGACGCTGCTGGCCATGTGGACCGGCGTGAAGCCCAGGCTCCTCATCGCTGACGAGCCTACGCGGGGAGTCGATGTCGGCGCAAAGAGTGAGATATACCACCTGCTCCGGCGCCTGGCGGCTGAGGGAGTGACGGTAATCTTGATCTCCTCCGACTTGACCGAGATACTCGGTTTGAGCGACAGGGTCCTGGTAATGCGAAATGGCAGGATTGCCGCGGAGTTCGCGGGGAAGGACGCAACGGAGGAAGGTATTATAGCGTGCGCGACAGGGCTAAGCGCCGACCGCGGCGCGGCAACAACGAACGGAGAAATGGGATGAACCCAAAAGGTAAGAGAACTACAATGGTGACCCGCATCCGCTGGATAACCGACCAGCGCGAGTTCATGATAGCCTACGTGATCGTGCTCGGCTCGATCGCGATGGCCTACGCAATCCCGGGATTTCGTCACCCACAGAATCTGTCGGCCATACTTCTGGCGCTGGCCGACCAGAGCATAATAGCGGTCGGGATGACGCTGCTTCTCGTCTCCGGAAGCTTCGACCTTTCCGTCGGCTCTACTATGGCGCTTGCCGGAGCGACTACCGCCATCTGGCTCACGATGGGTCTTCCCGTGCCGGTCGCAATCCTGCTGGGCCTGGCCGTCGGAGGGCTGATCGGGCTGATAAACGGACTGATCATCACGGAGATCAAGATCAACCCCTTCATCACTACCCTGGGGATGATGAGCCTGGTAAGAGGGCTTCAGATGGTAGTGACCGGCGGTAGGAACATCTCGGAGCTGCCGGCGTCGTTCACCGTCATCGGACAGGGCAGCTTCCTGAAAGTGCAATATCCGATTATCATCTCGATCGTGTTGGTCGTAATCGGCGACTTCCTTTTGCGCAGGAGCCGGTTCTTCCGGCAGAACTATTACGTCGGCGCGAACGAGCGGGCTGCCGCGCTTTCCGGGATCGACGTGAAGAAGCTCAGGATTTTCAACCACGCGCTGACCGGGCTTCTGGCGGCGCTGGCGGGGATCATAATAACCGCAAGGCTCGGCTCGGCCTCGACTTCCGCCGGAAAAGGAGTGGAGCTGAGGGTGATCTCGGCTGTGATCATAGGCGGCGCGAGCCTGAGCGGCGGGGTGGGGACTATAGCGGGCGCGTTTCTGGGCGCGCTGTTGATGAGCATCATTATTAGCTCGATCAACCTGCTCGGAATAGAGCTGAACTGGATCGACTTCGTGCTCGGCGCAACGCTGCTCCTGGCCGTCATCGCCGACACTTACGGAGCGAGACAAAAACGCGGCGAGTGAACGCGGGTTGTATTTGAAACCGCAGATGAACACAGATAAACGCGGATGGGAAATCGAGTGGAACTCCCTCTCCCTTGAGGGAGAGGGTTGGGGTGAGGGTGAGAGTAAGCGAGTTGCAGCCATAGCTGTCAGCTATCAGCTTTCAAGCGAGAGCCAACCTACTTCCTCTCCCTTCAGGGGAGGGTTGGGGTGGGGTCGACAACCGTCAACCAACAACCAAGGAACCAAAAACGGATGACATCAAGAGAACGTCTTCAGGCGACGCTTGAGCACAGGGAGCCGGACAGGCTGTGCGTGGATTTCGGTTCGACGGCCGTGACCGGAATGGGCGTGTGCGCGGTGAGCCGGCTGCGCAAGGCATTGTTCGGCGGCGACCCTCATCCGAAAGTAGTCGAGCCGTACCAAATGCTCGGCGAGATCGACGATGAGCTGCGGCGGGCGATCGGGGTTGACGTGGTCGGCGTCGGCGGGCGCAACAACCTTTTCGGGTTTCCGAACGAGGGATGGAAGCCGTTCGAGATGCCCGACGGGACCCCGGTCCTCGTTCCTGAGAAGTTCAACTACACGAAGGCGGATAATGGCGATCTACTGCTCCACCCGCAGGGCGATACGTCGGTCCCGCCAAGCGCCAGGATGCCCAAAGGCGGGTATTTCTTCGACTCGCTGAACAGGCAGGAGCCGATCGACGAGGATAAGCTGGACCCGGCGGACAACCTGGAGGAGTTCGGCGTGCTCGGCGAAGCCGATCCGCGGCATTTCAAGGAAGCGGTCGACCGAATCTACGAGAAGACGGATTACGGGATCATGATGGTCCTGCCGGGGGCGGCGTTCGGGGATATCGCGCTCGTGCCGGCGATGTGGCTCAAGCATCCGAAGGGGATACGCGACGTTGAGGAGTGGTATGTCTCCACGGCGATGCGCCGCGACTACGTCTATGCGGTATTCGAGAAGCAGTGCGAGATAGCGCTGAAGAATATCGAACTGCTCGCCGAGGCGGTCGGCGATAGGGTGCAGGCGGTGTTCGTGACTGGGACGGACTTCGGCACGCAGCGCGGACTGTTCATCTCCCCCGAAGCCTACCGCGACCTCTACAAGCCGTTCCACAAGGCGGTGAACGATAAAATCCACGCGCTGACGAACTGGAAGACCTTCAACCATAGCTGCGGCTCGGTCTGTGGTCTGATTCCCGACTTTATCGAGGCCGGCTTCGACATCCTGAACCCAGTGCAGTGCTCCGCTGAGGGAATGGGCGCAAAGGAGCTTAAGTCCGAGTTCGGGCGGGATATGGTTTTTTGGGGCGGCGGCGTCGACACTCAGCGCACTCTGCCGTTTGGAACGCCGGAAGAGGTATACCGGGAAGTCCGCGAGCGGATCGAAGTGTTCGGCCCCGGCGGCGGTTACGTCTTCAACGCCATCCACAACGTCCAGAGCAACGTGCCGACGGAGAATATACTCGCGATGATCAGGGCGGTGGGGGAGAGCAGGTAGAAGCCTGTGTCGGACGGGTCCGACACGTAGAACTGAACTCTCAGGCAGGGAAATCCGTACTATTCAAGTCCGTTAAATATGACTATAATAGTCATGTAACAACTTGTAAGGAGGGCCTCCCTATGAAATCGGCGGCGGTCTCAAAGTTAAAAGCAACCCTGAGTGAATATATTGCCTGGGTCAAGCGCGGCGAGGAAGTTCTGATTACAGAGCGCGGGAGGCCGGTCGCGCGAATCGTGCCGGTCGGCGACCTGCCCGCGGACGCCAGACGCTCAGAGCTTGTTCGCCGTGGCATCCTGAGGCCGGGCAAAGGACGGGTCAGCATAGACGTAATCAAGGACCGGCCCATCATCAACGTGACGCAGAGTGACATTCGCCGCATCATAGAGGAAGAACGCGAGGACCGGACATGAAGTTTTGGGACTCGTCCGCCTTGTTATCCTTGCTGACATCTCAGAGTGACGCAAGCGACGTGGAGGGTGTCTTTCGCCAAGACACGCAGGTAGTCGTGTGGTGGGGAACGCGAGTGGAACTGGTGTCCGGCGCCTGCCGGCTGGTCCGCGAGAGCGCCGGGGACGACAGTGTCCTGACCGAATTGCTAGCGCGCATTGACAGGACCGTCTCCGAAGCTGACGAGGTAGAACCGGCTGAGCACGTTCGCGCCGCCGCCATACGCGTACTCCGATTGCACGTTCTTCGGGCCGCTGACGCTCTTCAGCTTGCCGCCGCGCTGGTGTGGACCGAGCATAATCCGGCGGGCGACGGCTTCGTATGCCTGGACAAGAGGCTTCGGGAGGCTGCGGCAAAAGAGGGATTCGCTTGTCTTCCGCGGGAGTTGAAGGGTGGCTGAGAGGTTTGGGGATCAAGCCCCGGCTGTCCGCGCCGCAAAGGATTCCGCGCAATCGACCTGGAAGTTGTACGCAAAACCATACCAATCAGCCGTGTGTGGCTGACAGTGAACGGCCTATAGGGAGGACCTACAATGTCTAAGGGGATTTCCCGCCGATCTTTCATCAAAGGCGCGGCGGTCGGCGGCTTCAGCTTTGTCTTTCTGCGCGACAGCCGAACGGCCTTTGGCTTTGAGGCGAACGAGAAGCTCAACGTCGGCGTAATCGGCTGCGGCGGCCAGGGCAGAGGCAATATGAATGCGTGCGCGGGCGAGAACATCGTCGCGCTCTGCGACGTAAACGAGAACACGATGCGCGAGGCGGCGAAGAAATATCCCAAGGCGAAGCTCTTCCCCGATTTCCGCCGCATGCTGGACAAAATGGGCGGCGAGATAGACGCCGTTACGGTCAGCACACCCGATCACACCCACGCCCCGGCGGCCGTGATGGCTATGAGGATGGGCAAGCACGTCTACTGCGAGAAGCCGCTTACCTACTCGATCTACGAGGCCAGGCTGATGCGCGATCTTGCTCGCGAGCACAAGCTGGCGACGCAGATGGGGAACCAGGGCACGTCGAGCAACGGACTCCGGGAAGCCGTCGAGGTCGTGCGCTCCGGAGCGCTCGGCCAGGTGTACGAGGTCCACGTCTGGTCCGACCGGCCCATCTGGCCGCAGGGAGTCGATCGGCCAATAGAGACCCAACCAACGCCCAGTGATCTGCACTGGGACCTCTGGCTCGGCCCCGCGCCCGAGCGTCCGTATAACGAAGCCTACGCGCCGTTCCGCTGGCGCGGTTGGCTCGATTTCGGCACCGGCGCCTTGGGCGACATGGGCTGCCACACGGCCAATATGCCGTTTATGGCCCTCGATCTCAAGAACCCGATGTCGGTCGAGGCCGAGGTCTTCGAGATGACGGGGGAAACTTACCCGAAGCAGTCGATAGTGACCTACCTCTTCCCCGCGCGAGGCGACCGGCGGACCGTGCGGATGAAATGGTATGACGGCGGGCTCAAGCCTCCGGCCGACCGGGTATTGGACCGGAAGCTGCCCGGAAACGGATTTGTCATCATCGGCGACAAGGGCAGGTTGTTCTCGGGCGACGCCTACGGCGGCGGCTATAAACTGACGCCGGATGAGGATTTCGCAAACTTCAAGGCGCCGGAACCGACTCTGCCGCGGTCACCGGGCCATCACGAAGAATGGCTGCTCGCCTGCAAAGGCGGCGCCCCGCCGATGTCCAACTTCGACTATGCGTCGGGGTTGACCGAAACAATCCTGCTCGGCAATCTTGCCATCGTGACGGGTGAGCGGATCAACTGGGACGCCGAGAACATGAAAGCCATCAATTGCCCGAAGGCGGACTGCCATATCAGCAGGCCGTACCGGAAGGGATGGACGCTGTAAGGCTTCGCCGGTTTGTTGGTTGATGGTTGTTAGTTGTTAGTTCTATCCCTCCAGGTATGATCTATCCCTCCAGGTATCATACCTGGAGGGATATTTCATAGAAGGTGAGCGTAAATGGACAAATCGCCGGCAAGCGCGGACGCGGCGCTGCGAGACAGAGGCTTGCTCCATCTGCGGGCCGCGCTGAACAATAGTGAAGCGGAGTTCAGGGACGGGCAATGGGAAGCCATCGAGTCCCTGGCGCTGGAGAAGTCCAAGCTCCTCGTTGTGCAGAGGACCGGCTGGGGCAAGAGCATTGTCTATTTTATTGCCACGAAGCTGCTCCGCGAGGCCGGCTCGGGCCCCACGCTGCTCGTCTCACCCCTTCTCTCGCTGATGCGAAACCAGATCGAAGCGGCGAGCCGGCTGGGCATAGTCGCCGAGACGATAAACTCCATGAACTCGGAGCGGTGGGGCGAGATCACCGACCGGCTGCTAAGCGACGGCATCGACATCCTTCTCATCTCCCCCGAAAGACTCGCCAACGAGGACTTCGTCAGCCGCGTTCTGTCCGCAATTGCCCCTCGCGTCGGACTGTTCGTCGTTGACGAGGCGCACTGCATCTCAGACTGGGGACACGATTTCCGTCCCGACTACATGCGCATCGCACGTATTCTGCGCGGTCTTCCTCCCAGCGCTCCGGCTTTGGCTACAACCGCGACTGCGAACGATCGAGTAGTAGCGGATATAGTCACCCAACTCGGTTCGAACCTCAAGGTCATCCGGGGGCCTCTTGCAAGGCAAACGCTCCGCTTGCAGAACATCGACATGCCCAGCCCGGCGGCCAGGATGGCCTGGCTGGCGGAGAAGCTGCCGAAGCTGCCCGGAAGCGGCATCGTCTATACCCTGACGGTGCGAGACGCCGAACGCGTAGCGAGATGGCTGAGGCACAAAGGGATAGAAGCCCACGCGTACCACGCGGAGGAGTCGCAATTGCCCAGGGACGAAAGGCTCGTCCTGGAACAAAAGCTGCTGAAAAACGACTTGAAAGCGCTGGTCGCGACGGTCGCTCTGGGCATGGGTTTCGACAAGCCCGACCTGGGATTCGTGGTGCATTTTCAGCGGCCCGGCTCAGTCGTGCACTACTATCAGCAGGTTGGTCGGGCCGGCCGCGCCGTGGACTCCGCCTACGGAATTCTGCTCGGTGGGCGCGAGGATGATGAGATTTCCGACTACTTCATCCAGAGCGCTTTCCCTCCGCAAGCGCACGTCGGCGAGGTCCTCAAAGCGCTGGAGGGGTCGGAGAACGGGTTGTCCGTTCATCAGATGATGAGGAGCATCAACCTGAACGGCGCGCAGGTCCAGAAGGTGATGACGATACTCTCAGCGCAATCGCCTTCCCCAATCGTCAAACAAGGGGCCAAGTACCACAGGACCGCGACCGAATTCACCTTCGACGCGGCGAGGGTAGAGCGCCTGATCGACATACGGAAACGCGAGCAGGCGACGATGCAGGAATACATGCGGACGCAGGACTGCCTGATGCGGTTTCTGGCGAGTGAGCTGGACGATCCGCACGCCGCCAAGTGCGGGATCTGCGCCTCCTGCGCCGGGCGGCCGCTCGTGCCTCCGGACTACGATACCGCGCTTGCCGCTGAAGCCACCACTTTCCTCCGGCGCTCGGACGTGATCATCGAGCCGCGGCTGATGTGGCCGTTGGGAAGTGAGGACGAAAAGTACAAGGGAAAGATGTCGGAAAATCTGCGGGCCGAGCCGGGCCGAGCGCTGTGCATGTGGGGCGACGCGGGCTGGGGCGACCTGGTCAGGCGGGGCAAACAGCAGGACGGACGGTTCAGTCAGGACCTGGTTATCGCCGCGGCTGAGCTTGTCCGGACCCGATGGAAACCCGATCCTTTTCCGGAGTGGATCACGTGCGTGCCATCCTTGCACAAGGCCATGCTGGTTCCGGATTTCGCGCGCCGGCTGGCGATAGAGCTGAATATCCGGTTCAGAAACTGTATAATGAAGGTCCGCGACACCGCGCCGCAGAAGCTCATGCACAACAGCCATCAGCAGTTGAACAACATCAAGGACGCGTTCGACCTCGACGATGCGCGCGTTTTGCCGGGGCCGGCCCTGCTGGTGGACGATATGACGGATTCGAAATGGACGTTCACGGTCGTGGCTGCTCTGTTGCGCTCAAGAGGCTGCGGGCAAGTCTTTCCGTTGGCCCTGGCGAGCGTCTGGTGATTGAAGGGAAACGCAGGAATGACTCATGATTTGAGCGCCGATACTCAGGCAGCGCTGCTGCTCACCTCGCAACTCGCCCAGCGAGAACAGGGGCCTTCGCCGCTGCGCACGACCGAGTTTGTGGGCCTTGTAAAGGTCTTGAAGGAGAACGGCCTGCAGCCGAGCGATTTGTTCGAGGCGGCAAATGCGGAGCGGATGGACGAGGTGGGAGGCATCGACGCCGGCCGGGTCCGGGCTCTCCTTGCTCGCGGCCTTGCCCTGTCGATGGCGCTGGACAAGTGGGAGTCTCAGGGCATCTGGGTCCTGGGTTGGACAGACGAGCCCTATCCGGAGCGATACAGGGAGCGGCTGAGGGGAAACGCTCCACCGGTACTGTACGGCATTGGGGATCCGGGGTTGCTCTCGGGCAGGAGTGTTGGAATCGTCGGCTCCCGTAATATCGACGAGCGTGGCGTAGCGTTCGCGCGTGGAGTCGCGGAGTCGTGCGCCCGGCAAAAGGTGAAGGTGATCTCAGGCGGGGCCCGCGGAGTCGACAGCGAGGCAATGATCGCCTGCGTCACCACCGGGGGAAGCTCGGTCGGCATCCTGTCCGACAGCCTCGCGCGTCAGGCCGTGTCGAAGTTCAGAGAAGGCGTTGTCGAGGGCACGCTGGTCCTGATCTCGCCGTTCGAGCCGGAGGCGCATTTCCTGATCGGCAACGCGATGGCGCGGAACAAGCTGATTTACGCGCTCTCGGACTTCGCCCTAGTGGTCAGCTCCGACTACAACACCGGTGGAACCTGGGCGGGCGCCACCGAGAACCTCAAGAAAGGATGGGCGCCGTTGTTCGTCCGCAGCGGAGACGACGTGCCGGAGGGAAACCGCCGCCTCCTGAAAATGGGCGCAATCCCCATGCCGGAGGACTTTTCCGACCTGGGCGATCCGTTTGAGTGGATGGAAGAGCAGTCGGTTCCTGTTAGTCAGAAGGATGAAGAAGGTCGTGAGACGCTGTCGTTGTTTTAATCGCGGCGAGAAGTCCGGCGCACATGCTCCAGGCCCCTCCCCTATAAACCTATAACCCTAAAACCCTTCCCCTAATGCATCTCCACCTCACACGTCCCAATCCCCGGCCTGTAGAAGTTGAACTGTACGTTGGGGTGAAGCGCAAGCAGCGACATGGGGACCGCGCTGTCGGGAATCTTTTTGGCGATCATCAAAGTGGTCAGCCGTTGACCGAACGGGTTGTCGTGGTTGCCGGCGTGCCAGATCGAGACCTTCTCCGCCTTCCACGTCTGAACCGGACCGACGCTCACGGCCTGGGTCGGGACCAAATCCAGCTTCCCTCCGCCGGACGTTCGCGCGTTCTGGATGATCGTCAGCGGGTGCAGGTCCACGACCCGCGTGCTGAGTTGCAGGTATTCTTCGGGAGCGGGCGGGTTGTCCTTATAGGCGCCCTCTCGCCGGAGCGGATCGTTGAACGCCCAGTGCTTGACCTCCCCCTGGCCGCCCTGCATCACCGCGCAGCGAACGCCTTCCCAACTCCTTACGTAAGCGGTTGGCTCGGCTTTCGGGAAGTGCAGGTTGCTTTCCGGCATCGCCAGATCGGGCCTGATGCGGTTGAAGCAAAGCGAACGGTCGGCCAGCGCGAAGGAGAGCGGATGGTCCTCCGAAACCTCCCTGCCGTCCAGGACCCACTCGTCCATTCCCCAGAAGTGGGCGTCCTTGTCCTTCAAAGAGAGATCGAGCGCGTTAACGATCCGGGCCACGAGCGGCAGTTGCTCCGTGGGGCCTATCGGGCCGCAGATGCCGACCGGATTGTCCGGCGTCGATTGCCGCCACGCCTGCACATACTCCAGCGCCTCGGCAAGATAGAAGTCCTCCAGCGTATCGTAGAACACGACCTTGAAGCCTTCCCTGGAGAGACCGAGCATATCCTCGGGGGTCAGCCTTGCGGCGTCGTCGAGGATTTCCTTATCAAGCGTCGTATAGTCCCACCACTCCGGCGCGATCTTGCTGATTGTCCTTGGCATTAGCGGTCTCCTTGTTTGGCTGGCGGTAAGTCCCTCGGACGGGTTATGTAACTAGACAGCGCTTGGCCGAGCGGATCGAAGTCCTCGGGTCCGAAGCCCATGTGCGAGTGCCTTCTCCAGCCCTCGGCGTGGGCGAATTTGCCCGAAAGAGCGCCTACGCGGGCGGACATCTCGTCCATTATGTTCAGGTAGTTGTCCATACCCTGGCTTTCGTCCAGCCATTCCTTCTGGCTCCGATGGCAGGACAGCATTCTTCTCTTCCGCTCGGCCATTGAAGTGATGTCAACAAAAAAGTCCGGGTGTATGGGATTGCGAAGCTGGTCTTGCAGAGCCCACGGCAGCGCGTGGTACACGGCCAGCTCGCCTTCGGCCAAGCGGGTCGGCGGATCGGTGTCGTAGTTCCTCATATTCCGGCAAAACGCCGCCGTCACCATCACGCGGGATGCGTTCATGTGATCCTCCATGTAGTCCTGTGGGGAGGGCAGCAGGAGTATGTCCGGGTTGACCTCTCGAACGATAGCGCAGAGCTTTCGGATGATAGCGTGGTCGTACATTATCTCGATATCGTAAACGAGGGGCGGATACCACTTAGCGCCGATAGAGGCCGCCGCCTCGCGCGCTTCGTCCAGCCTGATGGCGATGATCTCTTCCTTGCTTTTCGTGGCCGAGCCGCAGGAGCCATTTGCTATATTCATATAGTGAAGCTCGTACCCGGCGTCGCCGAGCAGCATCAGCGTTCCGGACATTATGAACTCGATATCATCCGGATGGGCGGCCGCGGCCATAGCTATCTTGCTCATAGGTCTCTGCCTTTCTCATCGGTCGTTTTGGCAAGTATAACGTGATGGGGCGGGCAGGCGCAAGGGGATGAGTCCTGCCTCTCCGATCTGTCTGATCGGTCCGATCCGTCCGAACTAACAACTAACAACCAGATTCTGCTAAACTATAGCCGACACGATGAATATCAGCGCGCCTCAACAACAACGACAGACTACTGCCAAAGGCGAGCCGTTCTATCTCTTCCGGGCCGCGGGCTCGGACTATGATATAGGGCTTGCCAAAGGCCGGGAGATGGCCGCGGACATCCTGGCGGCCTGGGATCTCTTCAAACCCAATATGGACGCCTGGACCCGCGGCCGCCCTGAAGAGACTTGCGAGTGGCTGCGCCGCAACCTGGAACTCCACATCCCCTGGATGGGGGAGCAAATCCGCGGCATGGCGGATGGAAGCGGCATTTCGGAAGATACCGTCATGGTCCTGAACCATTACGGTGTGCTATGGAGCGGCGGCGGTCTGTTCTGCTCCAGTGTGGCCGTCCGCGAGACGGAAGTCGGGCCGGTCCTGGGGCAGAACCTCGACATCGGCAGTGACGACATCTACTTCGTTGAGGAGCTGCGTCCGGCCGATGGCTTCGCCACCTTGTCCGACGGCATGGCCGGGATGTGCTGGTCGCCTACCGGCGTCAACGAGCGCGGCCTGGCGGTGGCGTCGTCGATGCTCGGCTCACCCAGGCGCGAGGGCGCAAGACCGGTCCCGCGGGGATTTCCGTTCCACTTCCTTCCGCGCCTGGTAATCCGGCATTGCGCCGACGTCCCGGAAGCGATTCAGTATCTGAAGGAGCTGACGCCGACCATCCCTCCGGGCGGCGGATACCAGCTCAACCTGCTGGATTCGGCGGGGAACATGGCCGTCGTGGACAAGATCGAGGAGAGCGCCGTGGTCCGCCAGCGCCAAGACGGCATGAACTTCACCACTAACTTCTCCCTCGACGCGGAACTTGAAAACTGGCGGACCGGCGGCGGAGAGACCGAGCCGAATCACGCCGCGCGGGCGCGGAATATCATGGATCGTCACCGAGCAGCGCAGGGCAGCCTATCGCTGCAGTGGCTGATCGATACAATGCGCGGGCACGAAGGCGACGGCCGGCTCTGCCGGCACGGAACGGAAGACACTGGCGGCGGAGGCTACAGCAGGCTCTCCTTCCTCTACTATCCGCGCGAGCGCAGGGCGGAGATCACTAACGGCCGGCCCTGCTGCAACGAGTATCAGGAGTTCAAGTTGGAAACACCTGCACGCGGCGCTTAGGAATCAGTGAGCACGACCTTCCCGGCTGCTCACCTTCGGGAGAACACGAGCGTAATCCCCCTCTCCCTTGAGGGAGAGGGCAGGGGTGAGGGTGGAACGTCGCTAAACGTTCAACCTTCAACATTCAACTGGAGAGGTGTCATTTGGCTACAATCATACTTGCCGGCGGCTTGAGCCTACGAATGGGACGGGACAAAGCGCGCCTGTTAATAGACGAGACATCCCTTATACAGTTGCTCGCGTCGCGGTTTGCCGGAGCGTTCGGCGACGTGCTAGTGGCCGCACACTACGATCAGGACGTGCAGGTGGAGAACGCCCAAATCGCGCGCGACATCTACCACGGAGTCGGCCCGCTCGGCGGAATGCACGCGGGGCTGTCGGCGTCCCCTGACGACGCAAACTTCGTTCTGGCCTGCGACATGCCGTTCGCGGACGTTCAGCTTGCGCAGTACCTGATGTCTCTGACCGGCGATTACGACGCCGTTGTCCCATCGCTGAACGAGGGACTCGAGCCGCTGTTTGCGGTCTACCGGAAGTCGTGCCTGCCGGCGATTGAAACGGTCCTGCTCGCGGGCCGCTTCCGGTTCAAGGATTTGCTCGACCGCGTGAGCGTGAACTACGTTACGCAAGACGATATCCGGCTCCACGATCCCGACCTCCGCGGCTTCATCAACGTAAACAGTCCCGAAGACTACGAGAAGGCGTTGAAGCTGAACGAGGGGAAGGAGTGAGTCGAGGGCGAGTCGAGGGAGTCGAGGGGATCGAGGGAGTCGTAGGCCCCCTCTCCCTGGAAGGGAGAGGGCTGGGGTGAGGGTTGAACCTGTCTAACCTCTAACTTCCAACCTCCAACTTCCAAATCCGGGAGGTCCAACCATCAACTACCAACCATCAACCATCAACCAGGCCGTCGAGCTGTCACAGCGAACAAGCAACCTGCAGGACTGTCTGGCCAATATCAGAGCCGATCTGGCGGTCCTGAACCGAGGCACGGACATCTATTACTACACGGGCTCTTTTCAGCCGATGTATCTGATCGTCCCTGCCGCCGGCGGGCCGTTCGTTCTGGCGCGCAAAGCCATCGAGCGCATCCGGGCCGAGGCGCCGCAAATCGATCTGGAAGTCTTCTCCGGCTCCAGGGACCTGACGGCCATATTCGCGCGGCGGGGCCTTTCCAGCCCGGCAAAGGCGGCCTTTACACTCGACGCCACGTCCTATTCCGCCGTCATGCGGTTCCACCAGTTGCTCGGCCAACCGGAGATCGCCGACATCTCCTGGGACATACGGACCCTCAGAATGGCGAAGTCCGAAGCCGAGCTCGCCGTTCAGCGCGGGGCCGGCGAGGTAATGGCCGGAATCCCCGATCTGATCAGTTCCGGATTCCGCCCCGGTATGATGGAAATCGAGATGAGCGCCGTTATGGAGAACTACTTGCGTCTTCGCGGCCACGCCGCGCTGCTGCGCAGCAGGCGCGAGGGAATCGAGATGGCCGCGTGCGGCATCTGCTCCGCGGGGACCAACAGTCTGTCGGGCACGAAGTTCGACGGCGTTTGCGGCGGAGCGGGGATTTCCGCGGCGGCCCCCTACGGCGCGGGCTTTAACGCGATCCCCGAGCGTACTCCGGTCATTGTGGACTTCGCCCTGTGCTACAATGACTATCACGTCGACCAGACCCGCATGTTCTCCTGGGGGAGGCCCGCGGACGAGGTCCTGGCAGCCTACGACGCGATGGTCGGGATCGAGCGGGCGATCGTTGAAAATCTGCGGCCCGGCGCGGTCTGGGAGGACCTTTACAACCTGTCCGTCGAAATGGCCGCCGAATCCGGTTACGCGGAAGTCTTCATGGGCGACGGTGATGAACAGGTCAAGTTCGTCGGTCACGGCGTCGGTCTCGAACTGGACGAGCCGCCCTACCTTGCGCCAAAGATGCCTGACAAGCTGACCGCCGGAATGGTCCTGGCCATCGAGCCGAAGGTCGCCCTCCCCGGAGTCGGCATCGTCGGAATAGAAGACACCTTCATCGTCCGCGAAGGCCAACCCGAACGCATCACAACCGCGCCGCGGGAGTTTATCGTCGTCTAGCCTGCCGCGTCGCCCCTCGCAGGTCCCGCGTTACCGTTGATGGTTATCGGTTGTCTGTCGACAGTTGACGGTTCCGGTCCCTTACCAACCACTAATCAAGGCCGGCCCCCAATGACTATGGTTGCCTAAAGAAGACTTGACACAATAGCCATAATACTCCTGTGGTGTAACCCCCGGAAAAGGAGTGTTGTGCCGTGCGTCTCTTGTCCCGCGCTGCATTGACTGGTATGATAGCCGTCACTATTTCAGTGTCGGTGTCCGCCGCGTCTTTGACGGGGCTGGTCAAGAACGCTCAAGGCAAACCTCTCTCCGACGTGGCTGTGTGGGTGGAGTTATCGGGCGGCAAGACCGTCAAAGACAAGCCCGCCTTGATGGACCAGACACGTGGGAAGTTTCTCCCGCACGTCCTTGTTATCACCGCGGGGACTATGGTCGATTTCCCTAACAACGACGGCATGTATCATAATGTCTTCTCCTACTTCAATGGCAAACGGTTCGATCTCGGACTGTATCCTCCCGGAAACTCAAAGAGAATCACCTTTACAAAGCTCGGCGTTCATGAGTTGTTCTGCAACATCCATGCCAAAATGCACGCTTACATTGTCGTCGTGGAGACACCTTACCACGACGTGACTTCGAAAGACGGCAAGTTTAGAATAGACGACCTGCCGGCTGGAGAATACAAAGTTGCCTTCTGGAGGGCAGGGAAAAAGAAAGTCCACAATATAACCGTCTCCGATGACGGAAAGACATCCGAACCCGTGGTGACATTCAAATGAAGCGCGTATCGAAACGATTCGTAATCTTCCTGGCGGCGGTCGCCCTGGTAGAGACTGCCTGCACCTGTTCAGCCTCGGCGTTGGGACGGCTGTGGGGGGAGTTCGAAACGGACTTCCGGACAGTTTCTTCCAGGGACGAAAACGAGACGGGCGTGCACGAAGTTGAGATGCGGCTGAACTACCAAGCGTCCAAGAACTCTACGCTCTTTGTGAATGTGGAACGTGAGGAAGACGAGAACGAGATCAAAGAAGCGTACCTGGACACTAAACGCAAAGGATTGGCCGTCCGCGCGGGCAAGTTTCGGACGCCGTTCGGCATACACCAACCGGCTGAGATCGACTATTTTGGATTCATCAACAGGCCAATCGCCAAGGACGCTCCGGCGGCAGGTATGAGCCTCTCCCGAGCAAGCAACGGGGTGCGTTTCAGCACAGGGAAGCCGGAGATGGAAATTCAGTTGTCTATTCTTGACGGAACAGAAGAGATGAACAGCGCCGTCGGTCGCAACGTGCTCTTCAGGGCGCAGCGATACGCGGGCCACCTGATCACAGGCTTCAACGCATACCAGGGGCATAACGCCGACGCGCAGCGATTCAATGTGTGGGGAGTCGACTGGCGCTACTCCAAGCCGCACCTCATAGTTCGTGGCGAAGCTCTGAAAGGCTCACTTGGCCCCGATCGCTTGCAGGGGGGATATGTGGACGTTTTCTACCACTTTGCCACTATTCCCGCCCTGACATTGTTTGCGAGGATGGAAGCGTTGTCCGAAAACTCCACACGCGCCGTCACGGGCGGGTGCAAGTATGTCTTGTCGCGTAAGTCCACGCTTAACGTCAACTGGCGGCGCATATCTTCCTCCGGCGCCGAGAGCTCGGAAGTTGCTGTCCAACTCTTGACTTTTTACGGTTTCTAGGTCATATGCGCTTTCTGATTAGGGGAATTACGCTTCGTCATAGGATATTCCTGGCGATAGTTGGCGTATCGCTCGTCGTGTTGATCTCCGCCCTTGCCATCACAAGCTTGGTGGGGAGTCGCGTCGTCCAGGGTGATTTGGCCAGGCTTGCCGAATCTTCCGGCAGACGCCTCGAGGAATCTTTCCACACCCGTCAGGCTGGACTTGTTTCCCAGACGAGACTGCTTGCCGACCTTCCCATCGCCCGAGCTGTGCTGGGCACGCGTCACAGGGGGACTATAGAATACTTCCTCAGTGAGCAGCGGGCGAAGCTGCGCGCCGATGTACTGATGGCGACCGACCAGGACGGACGAGTTCTTGGTGTCGATCCGCCCAACTTCAAAGCGCGGGACGTCCCACGGCACGGCGGCGTGTTGATTTCCCCTGGTATGGGAGGCAGCCGCGTCAGGCAGATGGCCGGGGCTCCGGTTACGGTGGAGGGGAGAATACGCGGCTTTCTCATCGCGGCGTACGACGTGGACGACCAGGTAGCTCGGACTTTTAAGAGATCTACCGGTTCTGAGGTAACATTCTTTCATAGAGGCGCAATATGCGGTTCCACGTGGGTCGGAGAGGAGCGAAGTCGCCTGGCCAGGTACGTTTCCGAATTCTCCGAAGCGAAGCGCGGCGCGGTCGTTTACAGAGATACGGTCCGCGGCCGTCACGTTGGAATACAAGGGCAGGTCCGTGTCGGCGCGCCGCGAGGTGATCTGGCCTACGTAGTAGAGTTTTCCGAACTTGAAGCCAGGGGGCTGTTCGCCGTCGCTCAGAAGTTGCTGTTACTATTGGCTATACCGGCCTGCTTTGTGGCCGCGGCGGTAGCCCGAAGACTTTCCACGAGAATAGCTGAGCCCATCGAGGCGCTGGTCTCCGCGTGTCAGGCGATAGAAGCCGGTGAATGGCCTGACGAAGTGGTTCATGCGTCCACTCCTGAGACCGGTCTTCTCATTCGAACCTTCAATAAGGCGGTGTCTTCAATGAAAGCCGCCGTAGGACGTGACTCCTTGACCGGCCTCTATAACCATCGCTACTTTCACGAACGGCTCAGAAAAGAAGTGGCGCTGGCCAACGAATCGCACTCTGCTCTGTCCGTTATAATGATCGACCTCGATTGGTTCAAGCAGATCAATGACAGCTTCGGTCATATCGCCGGAGACCGAGTCATAACTGACATGGCACAACTGATCTCCGGAATGGTAGGCGAACGGGAGATAGCCTGCCGTTATGGTGGGGAAGAGTTTGCGGTTATCGTTCCCGGCCGCGGCATCGAGAAGGCTTTGGCTCTGGCGGATAAACTCAGGTCCGTTGTGGCCGGCAACAAGTTTGACGCGGGCGTGGACTTGACGATAACGCTGAGCGCCAGCATCGGTGTAGCGGAACACTCTATCGGGTGCGGGGACGCGCAGGAAGTCGTCATAGCGGCGGACGTAGCCTTGTACGACGCCAAACAGTCGGGAAGGAACCGCGTCAGTCGTTATGACGAGCTTTCAAATCGGGTGGGGGTCAAGGACCCGCAGGAACTAGATCGACTGCTTCGCCAAGGCGACTCGATGTCTATCGAAACACTGGCGGCCTTGATGGACGCGCGGCCTCGCTACACTGATGGCCACGCGGACAGGGTTCGCAGGTACGCATTTGCCATAGGGAAAAGTATGGGCCTTTCGCCCGAAGAACTGACGAATCTCGAGGTGGCGGCGCTGCTGCACGACGTGGGCAAAATTCGGGTGCCCGGCCAAATAATCGATAAGCCCGCCCAACTCACGGCGAGAGAGAGAGAAGTGATTGAAAGCCATCCCAGGCATGGCGAATCGCTGGTGAGAACCGCCGTGTTCTCAGAAGCCGCGCTACCCGCTATACTCCACCACCACGAACGATACGACGGCCTCGGGTACCCTTCTCATCTAACCGGCAAAGCCATTCCCTTACTCGCGCGGATTATCGCTGTAGCAGACTCTTATGACGCAATGACCTCGGAGCGTCCCTATCGTGGCGCCATGACGCCCGAGAAGGCCGTCGGCCTGATCAGAGAGAATTCCGGAACCCAGTTCGATCCGGAGTTGGTTGATGTTTTCGTGTCCCTGGTATCAAATGAGAAAGCCGTTAAACGGCTGGTCGGTGACACAGCGGAACATCCCGCCCCCGACAACGAACAGCTAGCCGCGTAAGACTAGCCTGGGCGCGTAGAAGAATTCTGTCTGCGCCCGGCCGCCACAAAACGCGACGGCATTTGACGCCGTCGGGGATTAAGGGGAGAGGGAAGCAGGCGGCACGGTAGTTGAACTACAGATTAGGTAGATTATTGAGATTCCACGCATGGTGGACGGCGGTTACTGGTAAGATGATCCGACGGGCCACGGGTATCCGCTCGGCAAATCGCCATCTGTGAAATCTGTGGTTCAGGGGGCTAAGCCACGGGACAAACCCAGTTGGAGCAGGCGTCTTCCACCATCTTGCGCTATGGCTCTATAGCGCGATGGAACCGCTGAGACGCTGAATCGCGCTGAATGCGCCGAAACCTCGGACGGTGGCGCCGCGGGAACTGGCTTTGGTGAGATTCGATCGGTTGGTTGTACAATGCCGTTCCGCAGGCATAGGAATCCCTCCAGGTGTCTCACCTGGAGGACGATGTACTCTTCGCCCACTCCAGGAATGCCTCTACCGCCTTGGGCCATGTTCCCCATCGACCGAGATAGACGCCCAGTCGCACCTTGGACGGCGGCAGGTTCAGCTTCGAAGAACTCGGCTGGCGCCCATAGTGTGTCCACACGTCCGCGAGGTTCTGAAAACATTCCTCTTCGGTATACCGCCGGGGAACCTTACGCTCGGTCGCTCTATCGAAACCAGCGCTCTTCCAGCTACCGAACTGTTGAGTTCCGTCCGTTGGTGGCGGGAGATGAGTAGCATCCGCCCAGAGGACGAAAGCCTCCACTGCCTTGCACCATGTCCCCCAACGCGCCTGGTATGCGCCGGCTGATATCTTGGACGGCGGCAGGTTCAGCTTCTTGGCGCTCGGCGGTTGTCCATAGCGCTGCCACAGGTCCGCAAGGTTCTGGAAGCACTCTTCATCTGTATGCAGGCGGGTAAACCGCCCCCGCGGCAATCCCACCGCGGCCAGGGCGCTCCTCCAGCTCTCGAAGCGGCGATCTCCGTCTACCGGTGGCTGAGCTGCCTGTCCCCCGTCCGTCCATTCCAAGAATGCCTCCAATACCTCTGGCCAGGATCCCCATCGCTTCATATACACATGTCCTCCCACGACCGAGGGCGGGCGCTCTATCTGACGTCTGTTCGGCGGCCGTCTGTAATGCTTCCACACGGCGGCGAGGTTCTCGAAACACTCTTCATCGGTATAGTGTTTGGGCACTCCCTCCGCCGACAGCCCCGCCGCCTCAAGCGCGCCTTTCCAATTACCAAATCGGCGGTTGATGGTACTTGTTCCAAGACCCGTCAGCTTCCTACAGACCTCGTAGGTAAGATGGTTCCCACCGGTTTGGGTGGCGGCGTGTCTGATTAGATCGAGAACCTCGGTATCGGAGGTGAACCTCCTTGAAGCTCGCTTCAAGTCACTGATTGCCCGCCCCGAGTACATGTGAGGCACGCCAGCCCGTTCCAGCACGATTCGCCAGTCTCCGAACCGACGTGTAAGGGTGTCGGGGTTGATATCACAGCGCTTACGAAATTCCGCCCTCGTCAGCGGTGGTTTTTCGATAAGCCGGGCTACTCGACGGACTTCCGCCAGGAGCGTCTTGTCCGTATAGTAACTAACGGGGCGCGGACTCGGTTTCTTCCCCGAGTACATTTCTCCGATACCGGCGCCTTCCAATGCCTCACGCCAACTCCCGAATCGTCTCCTGATGCAGTCAACTGATATAGTAGCAAGCTTGGTGAAATCAGGCTCTGAAAGCACAGGTTTTTTAATAAGTTGCGCTACTCGCCGGAGCTCTCGGACTAACTCATCGTGCGTGTAACGAATCTCATTCCCGGTCATTCCGGTATACATTTCGAACACACCCGCTTGTCCCAATACGGTGCGCCAAGGACCAAACCTCTTATGGAGTGTGGTGACAGTGATACAGGAGCGCTTCTCGAACTCTGTTGTGGTAAGGAACGGGCCTTCAACCAGCCCGGCCACTCGCCGCACCTCGCTCAGCAACTGCTCGTCTGAATATCGCCAAGGACGTCGTGGCTTACGACCCAATCTCTCCATCTATCGCCTCCTCGAATACCTGGATCGATTCGCGCAAAGCATCTTCCGCAATAGTAAGCGGCGGGGCGATCTTGAGACACTCGCCGCCTATGCCGACGGGGGAGAACATCAGCAGGCCTTTCCGGACGCAGGCGTAGTTGATGGCCAGCGCCGTGTCCGGGTCGGGGGTTTTGGCGCCGGGCTTGACGACTTGAATGCCAGCCACAAGCCCCTTGCCGTGCATACAGCCGAGCCGGTCGGGGTATTTCTGTTGGATTCGCTGCAGCTCGGGCAGCAGGATATCACCCATCTTGGCGGCGCGGCCTGCGAGGTTCTCGCCTATAAGGACCCTCAGATTGGCGATTGAGGCGGCGACAGGCAAAGGAGAGGCGGAGTGGGTCGATGTCATGGAGCCGGGCGCGTAGAGGCCCATTATGTCCGTGCGGCCTATCACCGCGGCCAACGGCAGTGACGACGATACGCCCTTGCCGCAGGCGATGAGGTCGGGCTTGATGCCGTAGTGTTCGAAGCAGAACATCTTGCCCGTTCGCCCAAACCCGGCCTGGACTTCGTCGAATATCGTGACGATGTCGCGCTCCGCGCAGAAGTCTCGCAGTCTTTGAGCGTATTCGACGGGCAGGAAATCGGGGCCTACCCCCTGGTAGCTCTCGGTCATAACTCCAGCGATCTCGTCGGGGGATATGCCCTTCTCATTCAAGGTCGAGAGGAACAGGTCGAATGACGTGTCTTCGTTCTTGTAGCCGTCGGGGAATGGAACCTGCACGAAGGTGGGGTCGCGATCGACAATCCAGGTCTTGAGTTTGTCCATTCCCCCGGCAAGCTGCGCGCCCATCGTGCGGCCGTGGAAGGCATTGCGGAACGAGACCAGGTATTTTTTCATCGGGCCGTGTTTCTCCAAGGCGTAAGTCTTGGCGAGTTTGATGCAGTTCTCCGTGGCCTCGCTTCCGGTAGACAGCAGGAAGACGCTGTAGCTTGCGGGGTCGGGGGAGATCGACTGCAGCATCCCGCAAAGCTCCGCCCGCTGTTCGTGGACGAAAACGTAGCTTGCGATGAGACCCTGGTCGATGATCTTCCTGAGGGCTTCCTTGATCTCACGCCTGCCGTGGCCCGTATTGGAGAGCAGTACGCAGCTCGACCAGTCGATCCAGCGGTTCCCCCACTTGTCGTAGACGGTGAAGTCGTCGGCCTTGTGCCAAATCACCGGTGGCTGGCCCATCATCGACTGCGGCTCGCAGGTCTTGAGGGCCTCGAAGATCGGCAGCGACTCCGGGACCGGGATTTTGGTCTTTATCGTCCGGTATTTCGTCTCCACTTGCGGGACGTCGATTGGTGTAAGATCATAGCCTGCCATTTGACTACCTCAGTTCGTGCCCGGTTTCGGGATTTCCGGGTTGGGACCGGAAGTATCTCAGCGGGCTAACACCTCCTGCGCCAACCCTCAAATCCCGAAACAACGGCCATCTCGTCGGTCGCCCGTCCAGGTAAGATACCTGGACGGATAGAACGGTTGGTTATCTCAGCTTGATAACCTGACCGGTGTCGATGCTTTCGTGAACGGCCACGGCGATTCGCGTTACTTCGCGGCCGTCCTCGCCTGACGGATACATGCCGGACATGTCGTTCAGCGTCTTGACGCCGTCCTTGAGCAGCGCGACGTTATAGGCGAAATCCTCGATGCTCTCCGCGCCGTAGCCGCGGTAGACGGTCCGGCCATATTTGTCGGTCTGCTCGCGCAGGAAGTTGTTGTTGTAAGTGCGCATGCCTTCGTCTTCGATACAGGAGCGGGAACCGCGGTCCTGGCTGTCGATCTCCCAGACGCCCTTCGTGCCGACCACACGTATCGCCTGATTGACTATAGACTCGAAACCGCGGGGGAGAATCCACGACACGTCGAAGTTGAACGAAGCGCCGTCGACGAAATCCACCTTCGCGCTGATCGAGTCCCAGGTGTCCACGCCGTGGACCTCTTTGAGGAACTTGCGGCTTCCGGTGGCGAATACAGTCCTGGCTTCCGACTTTATTGCCCATCGCACGAGGTCGAAGAAATGCACTCCCAGGAACCAGGTCGGCGAGCTGTTCGGCGCCCAATGCGGGAACCAGTCCACGGGGACGTCGATCCGGTCCTCCATGTACACGCTGCCGTAGAGGATGTCGCCCATTTCGCCGGCCTTCACTCGGGCTTCGAGCGCGCGGTGGTCGGGATCATATCTCTTGTGGAAATCCACCTGCAGCAGGACGCGGCTGTCCTTCGCGGCCCGAATCATCGCGTCGCAGCCTTCGACCGTGGTATCAAGCGGCTTCTCGACCAAAACGTGTTTTCCGGCTTTGGCGGCGTCCACGGTTATCTGCCGGTGCAGATGGTCGGGAGTCACGACCGAGACGCCGTCGAGATCAACCTTCTCCAGCATCTCGTGGTAGTCGAGATAGACCGGGCAGCCGTATTCTTTCCTCACCTCTTCAGCCCTTGCCGGGTTCGCTTCCGCGACCGCCGCCAGCTCCGCGACGCCGGTGTATGACATCTGCCGGAACGCGTTCAAATGGTTGGTCCCGAACTTGCCCGCTCCTATGACTCCAATCTTTACCGGCACGTGTATACCTCCTGATTGCTTGAGAAACCGAGGGTAAGCAACAGTGGGGATCGTTGAGAGATGACCCGAGCAGTCGCCGCCTGTTTGAATCTTAGGTCAGATGTGGCGGGTTGTCAACGATCTTTCCCCCTAAATATCCCTGCCTGCTCGCCGATAATGACTGTACAGGAAGTTGACGATGCCGGACCAAGACAATGGGTTCAAACTGAGGAATTGCGGTGGAGTGCCTGTTATCGAGCTTACGGGCGAGTTGAACGCGACGGCTCTGAAGCGGCTCGAAAAGGCCATGCGCTCCCTGGCCGCCGCCGGGCATTACAACCTGGTGGTAGACCTTAAGAAGGCCGCAATTGCCAATCTGAGGATTCTCGGTTCGCTCAAGAAGACGATCGCGCACATACGGAGTCACTATGGCGCGGTCGATCTGGTGGCCGAGGCCGGTCAGGTTCGCGACCTCCTGAAGATCGAACACCTTGCCGGGCTGTTCAGGATCAACAAATCCGAAGCCCAGGCTATCCGGAAGATCAAGAGGCTGCTGCGGCTGCCGGACGACTCGGAGGCGTGCTCCTCAGCCCATATAACGGAGTAGTGATGTCTGACCAGAAAACCAAGCTCAAAGTGATACGAATACTCGACCCGATTCTCTGCGTTCGGTGCGACCACGCCTATATCGCCGATGTGGTGATGTCCAACGGGCGCAGGAAGAAGATGTTCTACTGCTCGCGCCTCGATTGCGACAACTGGCTTTCCGCCAAGGAAGTCAGCCAGGCCGAAGTGGAAATCTAGTCACGGGTCCTTCGGGACGAAAAGCTGGTCCCGAAGGATAGAGGATGATTTGCTCATATCTACGGAGTAACCCCACCCCAGCCCTCCCCTGAATGGGGAGGGGGCTGCCCTCGACTCTCTCCGACTCGTTCGACTCCTCCCAACACGTTGCGCGTTTTGCCTCATCGTTATATAATGTCCACCGTAAGTTGAGGTTAACTTTATTTGAATCCAGCTTACGGACTCCTTAATGTTGAGGTTCCAATGAGGGAGATCAGCGCAGCTACGATCACCGACGCCGTTGCGCGTATGTGCATAGAGGCGAACTATTCTCTGCCCGACGACGTGCGCGACGCGCTTCGGGAGGGCTTGGCTGTCGAAGAATCGCCCGCCGGCAGGGACGTGCTCGAACAGTTGCTCGAAAACGCGGAAATCGCTCGCGAAGAGCAGGTCCCGATCTGCCAGGACACCGGCTTCGCCGTGGTGTTTGTCGATCTGGGCCAGGACGCGCATATCACGGGCGGCGATCTCTACGGCGCAATTGGCGCCGGCGTGAGAAAAGGCTATGAGGAAGGCTATCTCAGGAAATCCATAGTCGCGCATCCGTTGGAGCGGGTCAACACCGGTGACAACACTCCGGCCGTGATTCACGTGGAAGTTGTGCCGGGAGACGGCCTGCGCATCACCGTCGCGCCTAAGGGCGGCGGCAGCGAGAACATGAGCAGCGTGAGGATGCTTAAGCCGTCGGATGGGGTGGAAGGCGTCAAGCGATTCGTCGTGGAGACGGTCAAGACGGCCGGCGCCAACCCGTGCCCCCCGATCGTGGTAGGGGTCGGCATCGGCGGGACGATGGAGAAGGCCGCTATCCTGGCGAAGAAAGCTCTGCTGCGCCGGACGGGCGAGCGGAGCCCCGTTCCGTTCGACGCCGCGCTGGAAGCGGAACTGCTGACGCTGGTGAACAATACGGGCGTCGGCCCGGCGGGACTTGGAGGACGGGTGACGGCGCTTGCGGTGAACGTGGAGACGTTTCCCGCTCACATCGCCAGCTTGCCAGTTGCCGTGAACATCCAGTGTCACGCCGCCAGGCATAAGGAGGTAACGCTATAGCGCCAGAACCGATAAAGCTTTCTACGCCGCTGAAGGATGAAGATATCGCGCGCCTGAGGGCGGGCGACAGGGTCCTCTTGTCCGGGACGATCTACACAGGCCGGGACGCGGCGCACAAACGTATGTTCGCTCTGCTGCAGTCCGGCAAGGAGCTGCCGGTCGATCTCCGCGGCCAGGTCATCTACTACGTCGGCCCAACTCCGGCCAAGCCGGGGAGGGTGATCGGCTCAGCCGGTCCTACGACAAGCGGGAGGATGGACGCTTACGCGCCGCTTCTGCTCGCGTACGGCTTGAAGGGTATGATCGGCAAAGGGCTCCGCAGCCAGTCGGTCCGAGACGCCATAAGAGAGCATAAGGCCGTGTACTTCGGGGCGACGGGCGGCGCCGCGGCGCTGCTGGCGCGCAAAGTGAAGTCGTGCGAGATTGTGGCGTACGAGGATCTCGGCACTGAGGCAATCCGGCGTCTCGTGGTCGAAGACCTGCCGGTGATCGTGATCAACGACTCCAGCGGCGGAGATTTGTACACCGAGGGAGTAAGAGCTTACGAAAGATAGCGGTCCGCTGAGGATCGCGCTGACGAATCACGTCGATTTAGCGAGGGCAACTACAATGGTTTACAGGGGAAGCGAGGGAATGTGGGCTTGGGTGGCCCATCGTTGCGCGGGCGTCGCGGTGCTCCTATTTGTGTTCGTGCACGTCGCCGACACGGCCCTCATCGGATGGGGTCCTAAGTATTACAACCTTTTTGTAAAACTGTACAGCGGCCCGGCCTTCCGTCTATTCGAGATATTTCTGGCCGCCGCGCTGCTTTTCCACGCGCTCAACGGCGTCCGTATAATGATAATCGACTTCTGGGAGGGCGGGACCGACATACAGAAACCGCTGTTCTACGGCGTGATGGCGTTGTTCCTCGTCGTGTTTATCCCGGGAGCGTACATCATGTTGAGTCCCATCGTCCGATCGATGTTAGGTGGTTAGGAGGTACAAGTGAGACTGCGCAC
Source organism: Armatimonadota bacterium (assembly GCA_030649165.1). GTDB lineage: Bacteria > Armatimonadota > UBA5829 > UBA5829 > JAUSEB01 > JAUSGG01. The sequence goes on along the minus strand of JAUSGG010000058.1, from coordinate 15,743 downwards.
AAGGCCCGCATCGGGTGGCTTTGAGCTATACGCCTGGTTTTTCATGCGCGTGTCCGGGATACTGCTCATACTCCTCGCGCTCGGCCACTTCGGTTATATGCATCTTCTGAACGGCGTGGAGAAGATCGACTATGAGTTCGTCGCGCGGCAATACAGGACGCCGTTCTGGAAGACGTACGACCTGCTTCTGCTGAGCCTCGCTCTCGTGCACGGAGCGAATGGGGCCCGCACATTGATCGACGACTATATCCACGCCAGGGGATGGCGCGCTCTGTTCCTGGCCGCGCTTTACACCGCGAGCTTCTTCTTCCTGGTGGTCGGAGCTCTCGTCATTGTCACATTCCAGCGGGTCAGGTAGAGGAGGCGTCAGATGTATCACAAGTACAATGCGATTATCGTGGGCGCCGGGGGAGCGGGCCTGAGAGCGGCCCTGCAGCTTTCCACGGTCTCCGACGTGGCCGTTCTCACGAAGCTGTATCCGACGCGGTCCCACACCGGCACCGCCCAGGGCGGCATCGGCGCGGCGCTGGGCAATCGCGAAGAAGACCACTGGGAGTGGCACGCTTTCGACACGGTCAAGGGAAGCGATTACCTGGGTGACCAGGACGCGATAGACATCATGTGCAGGGACGCCGTGGAGGCCGTTTACGACCTGGAGCACATGGGATTGCCGTTCAGCCGGACTCCCGAGGGCAAGATCGATCAGCGCAGGTTCGGCGGTCACACGAAGTATGAGGGCAAAGAGCCGGTCATGCGGAGCTGCTACGCCGCCGACCGCACGGGCCACATGATCCTTCAAACACTGTACCAGCAGTGCGTGAAGAACAACGTCGTCTTCTTCAACGAATACAGCGTTCTCGACATCATAATGTCCGACGGCGTCTGCGGTGGTGTGATCGCCATGGACATCGGGACGGGCGAGCTGCACATTTTCCACGCAAAGACCGTTCTCTTCGCCAGCGGCGGTTTCGGGAAGATGTATAAGGTCACCAGCAACGCCCACGCTCTTACGGGCGACGGTCCTGCCGTTCTCTACAGAAATGGAATCCCACTGGAAGACATGGAGTTCTTCCAATTCCACCCGACCGGCATATACAAGCTGGGAATCCTGATCACCGAGGGCGCAAGAGGTGAGGGAGGCATTCTTCTGAACGGCACGGGCGAGCGTTTTATGGAGCGTTACGCGCCAACCATAAAGGACTTGGCCCCCAGGGACATGGTTTCCCAGGCGATGCACCGGGAGATCGCAGAGGGGCGCGGTGTGGACGGCAAGGATTATCTGCTCCTGGATCTCACGCACCTCGGCGCTGAGGTCATCGAGGAGAAGCTGCCGGACGTCACTGACTTTGTGCGAACCTATCTGGGCGTTGACCCCGTCAAAGAGCCTATTCCGGTTCAGCCGACCGCCCATTACGCTATGGGAGGAATTCCGACCGACGTCGATGCCCGTGTTCTGGCGGACGAGACCGGCGCGGTGATACCCGGGCTCTACGCGGCCGGCGAGTGCGCCTGCGTGTCCGTTCACGGCGCTAACAGGCTGGGCACGAACTCGCTAGTGGACATTCAAGTCTTCGGCAAGCGCGCGGGCGATCACATGGCGCGGTTCGTCCGCGAGTCTCCCCTGCTGGAGCTGCCGTCTCAGCCCGACGCGCCTGCCAGGGCATTGCTAGATAAGATATGGTCGGCCAACGGCGGCGAGCTCGCAGGAGCTATACGCGCCGACCTGCAGCAGAAGATGATGGATAAGGCGTCCATCTTCAGGGACGAAGCCAGCCTGAAAACGATGCAGGAGGAGCTTGCGAAACTGAAGGACCGGTACCAGCGGATTTCGCTCCGCTATAAGGGGTCCAAGTATAACGCCGACCTGATGGAAACCGTGGAACTGGGCTATTTGCTGGACCTGGCGGAGGCGCTCGTCGTCTCAGCCCTTGCGCGCACTGAGAGCCGGGGAGCCCACTCCAGGGTGGATTATCCCAAACGAGATGACGCAAACTGGCTCAAACATACAATGGCGTTTCGGAAAGACAACGGGATAGAGCTGCGCTATAAGCCGGTGAAGATAACTCGCTTTGAGCCCAAAGAGCGGAAATATTAGGAGTCTGGAGCTATGTTGGTAAAGCTGAAGATACTGCGGTTCGATCCTGACAATGACAAGGCCCCGCACTTTCAAAACTACGAGGCGGACGTTGAGCCGACGGATCGCGTGCTGGACGCGCTCAACGCCGTGAGATGGTATCAGGACGGCTCGCTCGCCTACAGGAGCTCCTGCGCGCACGGAATATGCGGTTCAGACGCAATGAGGATCAACAGGACCAATCGCCTTGCCTGTAAGACGCTGATCAGGCAGGTGGCTCCGAATATCACCCTGGAGCCGATACGCGGTTTCCCGGTCAAGAGAGACCTGATCGTAGACCTGACCGGGTTTTTCGAGCAATACCGTAACGTGATGCCTTATCTCGTGAACGAAGACCCAATGCCGACTGTCGAGCGGTTCCAGAGTCCTGAGGACAGGGCGAAGTACGATGACACGACCAAGTGCATCCTCTGCGCCTCCTGCACGACCTCCTGCCCCATCTTCTGGGCGAACACGGACTATATAGGTCCCGCGGCAATCGTCAGCGCCCACAGGTTTATCTTCGACAGCCGCGATCAGGCCGGAGGAGAGCGACTGGACATCCTCAACTCGCGCGAAGGCGCGTGGCGCTGCCGGACGATATTCAACTGCACCGACGCGTGTCCTCGCGACATCAAAGTCACCAAGGCCATCCAGGATGTCAAGCGCGCCATAATGTCGCAGAAACTGTAGGTATGGGTCAGTCATAGCTCTGCGCGCCGACCAAGGGATTGGAAAGCTGGTTGTGGCCTCCCGCGGGAACTGACTTCGGCGATGCTCGATGACTTGGTCGTACAAGATCGTTCCCGCGGGATAGGTGTTCTTTCTCGAGGTAGTTGATTGCCGGATTCGGGGAAGGAATACCCTAAGCAAATGAACGGCTCTTTCCGACAATTACAGTAGCTGACTCCGATGCATTTCGGGAAAAGCTCAGGCCGAGGTTGGGCAGAACCTGGGCCTGTTTTATTGTACGCTTGGAGTGGGTTGAAAGTAACGGAAAGGCCCAAGGCGGGGAGCGCTCAGTCGGCGGGGGCTATCATAACGTCCTTGCCCGCGGTCTTCAGCTCGTCCACAAGCTTCTGGGCGTCGGCTTTCTCCCTTGCCGCGCCGATGACGACTTGATAGGCCGCGGTTCCGTTTCGGTTGATCTGTCTGATGCTCGTCCCGTACCCTTCGTCCGCTAATCGCGACGCCAGAATTCTTGCGTTACCCTTGTCCTCGTAAACGCCGACCTGGACGTAGAAGTGACGCGGGCTGCGCGAAGACGCCTCGGTTTCTGCCGCCTCCGGCGTAGATGGGGCCGGCGTTTCATCGGAGTGCGAGAGTTGTTCGAGCGTGTCGGCCTCGCGCGCGCCGGAGTTGGCATTGGTGGAAGAGTCGGACCGGGGAGATATCTCGTTGACCTCGACCTCGGCGACGCTGCCCGTCGGCTTTGGCGCGGGTTTCGGAGGAGGAGGCGCCTGCCCCCAAGTATCTTTATCCGACGCCGCGGTTTGTGTGGTGGGAGCCGGGGCGCTTCCCCGCTGCATCCTGGGGCCGATCACAAAGAAGCCGAGTGAGAAAAACGCGGCTAGCCCCAGCACGAAGATCAATACGCTCCGAACGGTCTTCATCGCGCCGTCTTGTGTGGAGAGGGGTTCGTCTTGTCTAATGCTGTCATTATTGCTCATCTGGATTCACCACATCAAATGTAGCCACTGCCGGCTCGCCTGTCAACTCAGAAAGGTAAGAGTTCAAAAATGGAGAGAACTCTCACCCTCACCCTAACCCTCTCCCTCAAGGGAGAGGGGATTACACTCGTCTTTACTCCCTGGCTGGATGCCGGGGCGGGCGTACTTCTGAACGCTGAACTCTTACTCACAAAGGGCGGCAGTTCAGGCATCCTGGAAGAGAAGTGCGAGTATACGCTGAAGGTCATCATCGGAGTAGAACTCTATCTCCAGCCTGCCCCGGCCGCGCCGGTTGCTTATCAATACCTTAGTCCCAAAGAGTTGTCGCAACTGGTCTTCCACTGCTTGAAGGTTCGGATCCTTGGCTGCCGGCGCAATTGTTTCACGTGAAACATCGCCGTCCGATCCGTCCTTGGAAATGCGTTCGGCCTCTCGCACGGATAACCGCTCGCCGACTATCTTCTCCCAGGCCCTGCGCTGCAGATCGGGATCGCTGATGCTCAGCAGGGCCCGCGCGTGTCCTTCCGTAAGCTCGCCTCTTTCCAGGCTGACCTGAATATCCGTCGGCAAGTGCAGGAGACGAAGCGTGTTGGCCACGCCGGACCGGCTCTTGCCGAGTCGAAACGCTATCTCTTCCTGAGAGAGCCCAAACTCCTCGGTCAGCCGCCTGTAAGCCCTTGCGGCCTCAAGAGGGGAAATGTCCTCGCGCTGGATGTTCTCAATCAGCGCGACCTCCAGGCTCTGCTGGTTGGTCAACTCCTTGACCACAGCCGGGATTTTCGCCAATCCCGCTTCTGACGCCGCCCGCAGCCTTCTCTCGCCGGCCACTAGCTCAAACGAGCTTTCTCCCTTGGAACGCACCACGACGGGCTGCAGTATACCGTGGACGCGCACCGAGCGCACGAGGTCCTGGAATTTCTCGTCGTCGTAACCCTTCCGCGGCTGGAACGGGTTAAAGCTGATCGAGTCGAGCGGAATCTCTATCGAAGTCGAGCGGTCTTCCTTCCAACCTGCGCCGGGGATCAGCGAACCGAGGCCTCTACCCAACCCTTTCTTTTCCATACTCCATTACCTCCGCGGAGAACTTCTTGTACGCCTCGGCTCCCCTTGATTTGGGATCGTAGTCCATTATCGAAAGACCGTGGCTCGGCGCCTCGCTCAGGCGCACGTTTCTTGGCACCAGCACGGGCGAGACTTTGTCCTGGAAGAACATCTGCACCTCTCTGACGACCTGCTGGGACAGGTTAGTGCGGTAGTCGAACATTGTCAGGAGGACTTTCGCCACCTCCAATTCCGGGTTCAAGTGCTGCTTCACAAGCTCGATGGTCTTAAGCAAATGGCTGATGCCCTCGAGAGCGTAGTACTCGCACTGGATCGGCAATATGGCGTAGCGCACCGCCGCGAGCACGTTTATGGTAAGCAGGCCCAGCGATGGCGGGCAGTCTATGACGATGTAGTCGTAGCGGTTCTCCACCTTCTCCAGCGCGTGTTTCAGCTTGGTCTCGCGGGACATCATAGTCATCAAGTCTATGTCGGCGCCGGCGAGATCCAGAGTGGCTGGAACGACGTCGAGCCCTTCTATCCCGCAAGATACCACGACTTCATCGATCGGCGTGTCGTTCACGAGCACGTCGTAGACGCACCCGCGAATATCGGACTTGACTATCCCGAGTCCGCTGGTCGCGTTCCCCTGCGGATCGGTGTCCACCAGGAGCACACGCTGCCCCGAGTCCGCCATGTACGCCGCGAGGTTGACGGCGGTCGTGGTCTTGCCCACTCCGCCCTTTTGGTTCACTACCGCAAATTTGTTGTGCATAGCATCACCACCGCAAACAGATAGGACTTCGGCGCTCGGTAGGTTTACTCCTTCAAGTTATCCGCCCGTACGCGACTTAGAGAGGCCGCAAATGGCCTCTCCAGCGTCGGCTATTCGTGTTCGAGCAAGCAGTCGCCCTGTGATGCGTTCGCGGTTAAAGCAGGTTAACGGATCTTGTCCGCCAGCCTGCGCCGGATCATCATGTCGGCTATATCCTGCCCGCTTACCTTATAGGTCCCCTCCTGAATGGCTTTCTTCAGCGGCTCGACAAGCTCGTGGCGGATATCCGGTATCTTTTCCAGCGCGCGCTCAGCCTTCAGTATGCCCTGTTCGAGCGGCGTTAGCTGGGCCTCCGCCAGATGTGACCGCAGTTCCCTCCGTCTCGGACGGTCCTTCGGCAGTATCCGCGGCGCTGGCTGTGACGCTGGGGAAACGTGCCCGGCTTTTCCCGATTCAAAACTCGATATTTTCATCGAACCCGCCTCCTTTCGACCGCTGTCTCTTTCCCGCACGAGCGCAGCCCGTACATGAAAAAAAGACAAACCGTCGAATCGGAAGAGCAGCAGCCTGGCAAACTTGGTGTTCCGAACAAGTCGGAATCCATCAGTCCCGTTGGCTTTGCGTCCCCCTCTTTCGAAGAGTTTGCCTTTATCACCCTATTATTCTCTATAAGTATTATTGGCGCGGCGGTGGAGATTCTTTAGGGCTTATGCAAAAAGAATTTTTCCCGCGCCTGTTCGTTCAAGCGAGCAGTAGCAATATACCGCGCGGGAGGAACTCTGTCAAGCGGTAACAGTTCACTTCTACGGGAAGCTCATGCAATCCACCACGATAATAGATTTGATCCCCCCTCACCCCAACTCTCTCCCGCCCAAGGGGAGAGGGGGCAGGTCGCGCATACTTCTATTACCTGGATAGCGTTCCCGCAAGACTGAACTGTTTCGTTTACGCTTCCCGATTTATACGAACATAGGTTCGTAGTATCCAGTCACCGCGTCAAGAAAGCGCTCGCAGGACAATGATCGCCACGTCATCCGGCAGCGTTTTGCCCGCCCGGCTTAGCGCCTCCCCGAGAATGCAGGTTACGAGTTCGGTAGCCGGTAGCTCGCGCTGCCTCCAGACCAGGTCCTCCAGTCCTTCGACGCCCATTCGCGGTCCGGCGCCTCGCGCGTCCGTCACGCCATCCGTGTACAACACCAGGCAATCGCGCGACTCGAGCTTGATCCGGCGTGACACGAACGTCGGCGGTTCAAACAAGCCAACCGCCCTGCCGGTCACATCAAGTCGTACGGGCGCGCCAAGTCTCTCCGAGACGTGCAGCGGTTGTTCGTGGCCGGCGTTGGCATAATCCAGCGTTCCCCGCGAGGGATCGAGGACGCTGAAGAAGATCGTGACGAAGTCCTCTTCGCCCAGTTCCGACGGCGCCGCCAGACCGACTTTCCGCAATATGTCGGCCGGATCCCCCGCCTCCCGCGCGTAATTGCGCACCATAAGCCGAATGGTCGCCCCTTGCCCCGCGGCCTCCGGACCTTTCCCGGAAACGTCCGCTATAAGGATACCAATCTTCCCATCGGGCATTTGGAATACATCGTAGGCGTCGCCGCCCAACAAAGCGCGCTCTCCGGCTGTGCGGTAGGCCGCGGCGATCTCCCACCCATCCACTTTCGGCAACTCGCTCGGGCGGAAAACCCTCTGCAGCTTCTCGGAGACCTTATGTTCGAACTCATACGCGGCGCGAGCCGTCTCCCTGGACTCCTTCTCCTTCGTAATGTCGCGGAAAACGGATACGGAGGCCACGACGTCGCCCTGCTTGTTCCTGATCGGCGTGACCGTCGCGCTGACGACCGTATCCTGGCCACTCGCGCCATCGACGAGTATCTCCAGACCGAGAACCCCCTCCCCTTTGAGAGTCCTCAGAGAAGGAATCTGATCCGGCGCGAAAACACTGCCGTCGGGATTGCGCGCGTTTGCCTTCTTCAGCCAGTCCCTGAGGTCCCGACAAGAGTTCCAGGCGGGCATCATCTTTCGCGCGGCCTCGTTTGCAAGCACGGCGACACCCGTGTCGTCTATCACCACGACGCCATCGCCGATGTTCGATATGACCGCTTCGAACTCCGCCGCTCGGCGTTCCGCTTCCGCCCGCGCGGTCAAAGCCGCCTCCTGGGCGCTAACGCGAGTTGTCACGTCGGTCAAAATGGCCAGCAGGCGCTTTCCCGCGCCTGGCTGTGAGGAAATGGGCGCTATGAAACCGTCGATGTACCGCTGCCCTGATCCGGGCAGCGCGAACTCGAACCTCTGGAACCGCACGGCCCTGTCCTTCTCTACCGCTTTGCGGCAAATCCGTTCGAAGTACTTTCCGTCGATTTTGGGCGAGTATTCGGCTGGCGTTCTGCCCAGCATCTCGCCGGACTTCACGCCAAACATGTTCTCCGCCGCCGGATTCGCGCTGATAATACGCAGGCTGTCTGCCTCACAGAGGACCAGGCCGACCGGCATGTGCCCGAACGTGGTTTCCAGCAAAGCGTTCTGGTCCGCCAACTCCCGTTCGAGAGTTTTCCGCTGCGTGATATCCCGGAACGAAAGGACGCCGCCGACTATATTTCCGTCTTCGTCCTTCACCGGCCCGGCGTTGCAGAGCGTAACGGCTTCCGTTCCATCTCTGCGCCTGACGATGTACTCCGCGTCCTGCGTCACCGCGCCCCTGAGCCCGGCGCGCACAGGCGGCATCTCCTCCAGGGGCGTGAGTTCGCTGTCAGGTCCGAAAACTGCCCAATCACCGCTGCCATCGGGCGACAGGTTGCACATACCTTCAAAGGACCCGCCTGCCATCTCCCGAGCGGCCCGGCTGGCCAGCCGCACGCCCAGGCCGGGGGTGTCGATGACTACTACTCCGTCCGGTATCCATTCCATCAGGGCGCGAAGCGTGCCGCGCTTGCGCATCACTCTCTCGCGCAATTCGCCGTTGTGGACCGCGATCGCCGCCTGGTCCGCAAGAAGGCCCAGAAACTCCTCGCCGCGTTTCAGAGCGTCCGGGCTGCCATCATAAACGATTAGAGCGCCGAGGAGTTCTTTATCGAAGACTAGCGGACACGATATGTGGGATTGGGCGGGGTACAATCGGGCGGCGGCTTCCAGCGTTCTTGAAATATCCTTTTCGACGACGACGGCATCCGCGGTCAGCGAGGAAGGGGCCAGGCCGCAGATCGCCTGCACTCGCAGGCAGCGGCGGTCGGTTTCGTCCACGAGGCATAACACGGCGGCTTTCCCGCCGACGAATTCCGGGGCGGCCTCCACTATTTGCCGCAGAGCTTCCTGGCGTTCAGGAGCGCTCAGGAGGAGTTTATTTATCTCGACCAGTTTCCGCCACCTTCTGATCTGCCCAGCATACGAACGTGCCATAGCGACGCACCGCACAAATCAGGATTGGTCGTAACAGGCTATCAGGCGCATATTACACCTGTCATGACGACCAGTCAATACCTGAGAACACGAATTTCAAGTTTTTCCGCGTCTTATCTTGCTACCCTCAACCCTCAACAATCAACCATCGACGAACAACGTCAGTAGAGTGAGTTCAGTTTCGCGGGAATGTCATTCCGACGGAAGTGGAGGAATCTGCTTTTTCCGGTTGCGTCCGCTCAAAAGCAGATTTCTCGACTGCGCTGGCGCTCCGCTCCTAAGGAAGCGCCCGTTTCGGGAACAAGATTCCCGAAACACCGGGGTGGGCTTCGGCTTCAAAGAACAAGCCGAAGCATCGGTCTTTGGGACGTTTTCCTTCCGAAATAACCCCGATCCATCGGGGGCGGTTGCTCGAAATGACGATGCCCGGAAGACTGAACTGTTATTGTGTAAGAGTTCAGAAATGGAGAGAACTTTCACCCTCACCCCATTCGCTACGCTCAGGGCAGGCTCTAACCCTCTCCCTCAAGGGAGAGGGGATTACGCTCGTCGTCTCCCGATAGTGAGCAGCGAAGAGAGTCGTACTCACCAAGCCTGAACTCTTACGTTATTGTCAGTAGACACCGCTTGCCGGCTCGGTTAAACTAGACTGGGCGTCAGCCCGCCAACCTACTATGCGAAAATCCACCGCGGAGTCATTGAAAACGGCGCTGGAGAACCCGGCGCTGGCGCAATCTTTCTCGGGCATAAGGACTTACTTCGGCCCGGGTCCGGGAATATCGGACGCCGATTTCAGCCTCGCGGCCGCTTACGGGTACGGATACTGTCCGCAGTTCCTGTCCGGCGTCGAGAAAGCGACCCTGCTAATCGGCCACGATCCCCGGCCCACCGGAGACGCGATAGCGGATGCTCTCGCCCGCGGCTTCCTGGCCGGAGCGGGGAGAATCGGCGTGAAGATCAAGATCATCGACCTCGGCGTGATAACGACCCCGCTGCTGCAGACGGCCGTCAGGGAGCTAAAGGTCATCGGGGGCGTTATGGTCACGGCCAGCCACAATCCTCTAACCGACAACGGGTTCAAGTTCCTGACGGGCAATCATCCGACGGATCCCGAAGACGCTCCGGCCGGGGCGCTGCTGTCGTCGGCCAGGATGGCGCTGCTGGTAGCGACAGTTCGGCGGATTGCGGAATCGGAAGGAGAGACGTTCGCCGGCGATCTGGGGCGCATCGACGACGAAACGTTCCGGCGCGCGTTCGGACGTGGAGAAGACCACCGTCATCGAATAAAGGCCGAGAGGGCGTATCTGGACTTCGTCGGTGAAGAGTGGGGCGTGGAGCCGCACTGTCTGAAGCCTCTCACTTTGGGACCGGCGCTGCTGGACCCAAACGGCGGCGCGGCGTGTGGGATAAACGCGAGAGTCCTGGAGCACTTCGGAGTGAGGACTATCGAAACGAACGCCCGCCTCGGCTATCCGGAACACCCGATAGATACGGACGGCATCGACCCGAGAACCGGAAAGCACGTGCTGTTGAGAGTCGCGCAGGCGACGTACGCGGCCGGAGCGCGATTCGGTGTAGCGTTCGATTATGACGCCGACCGGGGCAATCTCGTCCTGCCGGGGACGGACGAGTCCGCGATGATCCCGCCGCAGAAGGTTGCGGCGCTAAGCGTCGGACTCGCCCTGGCGCACCGAAAACGGAGGCGGCGCAACGGACTATTGGCGGTTGTTATGTCGGATTCCACTTCCGGCGCCTCTGTCGAGATGGCGGAGCTGTTCGGAGCGAAGGTGTTCACGGTTGAGACGGGAGAGATAAACGTCGTGACGCGAATGCGGCAGCTTCGGGAGGAAGGCTACGACGCGCCTATAGGCGTGGAGGGCGCCAACGGCGGCGCGGTCTTCGGCAGATCGACGTGCCGCGATGGGCTTCAGACGGCCTTGTGCGCCGCGTTGGCCGACGAAAGCCCCGAGATGCCTGACGAGTGGATGCGAGCGCTGCGCCACCGGCAGCCCGCGCCGGCGCGCGTGAGCAGTCTGCGCCTGCCGGATATGTTGTCCCTCATACCGGCCTACCATACGATTATGCTGAAGATGAAAGCGCCGGCCCTGTCGCACGCGGAAGTGAAGGCGCGCATGGAGAGTTGTTTCGTAGACACCTTCTGGCCGGAGTTGTCGAAGGTCTACATTTCCTACGAATTCGCCAATTACGAGGGCGCCCGAAAGGTGGAGCGGCGCACGGGAGACGAAAGCGGCGGGTGGCGTATCGACCTCAGGGCGGAAGAGGGGAGAGACTTCCTGTTCGCGCGCGGGTCGAGGACCGAGGCGGGAGTGTGGCGCATCATAGTTGACAGCCCGGACCATACGCGGGCCTCGGAACTGGGGCGAGTGGCGCACGAGATGTTCCAAAGCGTATCGGGCGATTAGACCGCCAGGCGCTGAGAAGATCGTCAAGCTATCGCGGGATGAGCTGAATCTCCCCCGGCCTCGGTATGATCGCGCGTTTGAGCTTTCCACCGGAATCGAAACAAGAACTGATACCGGTGACCGTCACATAGCTTCCCGTTGGTATCAGCGCCGCGGTTCCCAAGACCCTCACGCCGACGTTGTCCCGCGGTTGCCCGGACCCTGACAGCGTCTTCGTGCCGTCTTTCAAGTTGCCGCCATCGTCGATGTAGAAGTACTGCCCGCCCTGATCGACCTGCGTCATCTTACCTATAACGCGGACCAGGAGGCCTATGTTATTCAGGCCCTGCCCGCCGTCCACGCCCCTTTGTCCCGCGCCGATGGAAGGCGAATACCTCCAATCGCCGCCACCCAGGATTCTGCAATTGACATTCAATGGGCTGACTGAACCGGCGCTATACGGCGGCGGAGACTGGGACGCGGAAGATGCGGCGATATAGCGCTCGCCGGACGAATTGGTTCGAATAATCCCCGTGAAATCCGCGCGCATTCCGACAGCCAGGCCGTGCCAGGGCATCTCAACGCGAATTCCGCCGCACCGGGAATCGGATTCCACGTAGAAGTAACCGGTCCAGGCCGCGCTTACGATCGCTCCCTCGCAAGTTACGCTGCTGCCGTCCCGCTCCCACTTCAGACTCGGCACGAATCCATACGGCCTGCGCTGGATCGCCTGTATCTCCCCCTGCCTGGGCAGGATGAGCCGTTTCAGAGAGCCGCTGCGCGAAAAACAAGAGCTTACGCCGGTGATGACCACGTAGTCGCCTTTTTCAACCCCAAACCCGCTGTGGCTGACCCGAACCCCCCGGTTTGCTTCCGTGACCCCAGGCATAACTTCGGTGGTTGTCCCGTCACTGATGCCGGATCCGTCATCCACATAAAAGTAATCGCCGTTAGGGTCGATTTGCGCGACCCGGCCGCAGACGCGGACAAGGATCCCGATATTGTTGATCCCTTTGCCGCCCTCCACTCCCCTCTGCCCCGCGCCGGTGGCTGCGACGTAGCCGGAATCGCCGCCGCCCAGGAGCTTGCCGCTCATCATCAGAGGGTTGACGCTCCCCGTGCTATCAGGCGGCGGCGACTGCGAGGCCGCGGCAGCGTCAATGTACCTCTCCCCGTCCAAATTGGTTCGTATGACGCCGGTCACGTCAGCGCGCATTCCCACCGAGAGACCGTGACCCGCTTTTTCCACACGAATACCGCACGTCCTCGGGTCGGCCTCCAGGTAGAAAAAGTCCGGCCACGCCGCGCTTACGGTCGCCCCCGTAGAGTTGACCGAAGCGCCGTTCGGCCCGGCTTTCACTCCCGGCCAGAACCCGCGACATTTCAGCTTGTACGCCATATCCTGCGCCAAATTGCTGACGTTGACGCGCGCGACACCGTCATCGCCAACCATCAGCGTGACCGCGGAAAGCTGCTGTGTCGCCTTATTGGTGTCGTCGGCGCTCCACGTTTCGAGGAGATAGCTGCCGGGCGCCATCCCGTATAGCTTTACGTCAGCGGACCGCGGCGACGGGACCGGCGCGATGTCCGGATCGACGAGGCGGGCCCACGTATTGGTGACGTTCTTGACGTAGATGTACGCCCTGTTCGTATCGCGCAGAGACATCGCCATTACTTTGGCCTGTGGGGTCGTCGATCCCGGAATGAAACACTTGATCCGAGGGTTTGGGTTAAGCGGGTCGGAGACCGGGTAGGCCGTCTCCTGAGTCAAGCCGCGGAAGTCTTCTCCCGCAATGAAGTTCGACAACGCTCCGAACACCCAGAACTTCGACCCGCCGCTGTAAGGCGGCAAGCCCAGCATATAACCGAGCTTCCAGTGAGAGATGGCTGAGGCCGAGAAGAACGCCGCCCACACTGCCGGCCTGAAATGGAGAGCTGTCGTGTCCGCAATATAGCCCTGGTCCCAGTCCGGGTAGCCGGTTGTCGTGCAGTCTCTGTATATAAGCCCGAACTCCGACCAGATAAGCGGTTTGTTCCACTGATACTGCTTGTGGTAAACCCGGGCTAATCTGTCAAACCAGACCGCCGTGTCGATCCAGGGATAGCCATAGTCATCACAACTGCCGCGGGCCGGCGGGTCAGGCCAAACGCTGTCGATCCCGAGTTTGGCAAATGGGTAGGCGCTGTGCAAATAGCCCCACTGATTGCTGTACTTGGCGTAATCGTGGAAGTTGACAAAGTCGACGGAGGGGCTTGTCCAATCGATGCCCCTTTCCGCGGAGAGCCAGCCGCTTCCATTCGATGAGGAGACCAGGTGAGGCTGTTCCGAGAAGCTGTGAACGTAGTCGCACATCTCATTATGCCACGTCTTGAGGTCCGGACCGTCATCGTTGACCTCGTTGATCAGTTCCAGGGCCATCAGGTTGGTCGAATACCCCCATCGCGCCAGCCAATAGCGAAGCTTCCTCTTGTAGATCTCTTTCGACTGCGCCGGATTCGGCTGGCTGAAGAACTCAGTCGTATTCAAAGCGGGCGCTTCTCTGGCGCAATCGGAAGGCCGGATATACTGGTTGCTGGAGTCCTTCAGATAGGTCCAATCGTCCACGACCCATTCAAGATAGATGCCGTACTGCTCCGCGAGTTGGATAGTCTGGTCGATGCTGCGCGCCCTGTTCTGCCAGTAAGAGTTCAGGGAGCTATACTGGCACTTGTTGCTGCCGACGTTATAGGCCTCGATGTTGCTGCTGGTGAAGAAGACCCTGCTGAAGTTGGCGCCGTACTGGGCCATTTGCGGGAAGGCGCAGAGGGCCGCGCCTTCGACGCCTCCGTCGCCGGAATAGCCGGATACGTCGGCTCCGGTGAAGAAGATCGGCGAACCATCCTGAAACCGAAAGAACCTCCTGTCCGTGGGATCGACCTGTACGAACCCGTGTTTTGGCCCACTGACGCATTCAAACTCGCGTTCGCAGGTCACGAGCGTCCCCATCAACGTGACCGCTCTGATGTGGTAATGCCACCGGCCCACCTCTGTCGGGGCAAACCGGAGCATCCAGCCGCGCCAACCACCGGTTTCCTCATGCCAGAAGCACGGCCACGTTATGCGGCGACCCGTCGGAGAGCGAAGAACGGCGTCTACAAGCATACCGCCGCCGTTATAGTACTCGCCGCCCAGAGGAAAAACGTTCGGGTTATAGGGGTTGTAATCGGAGAACTCAGTCCCAACGCCGATTGTCTCGATCTTCGCCTCGTATTTCGAGAACATGGGCACGCATCCCGCCGGGTAGCCGCCGCTGTTGTCGCCAATAACCGAGGCGTAACAGAACACGGTGTCAACCGTGATTCCATCGCTGTAGCCGATACTCCACTCCCCCTCGCCATTCACGGCGTAGACAGACACGAAATAAGTCATCCACTCGAAAAGGTCCAAATCGGTAACGGTGACTTCCGTGGACGTTCCGGCGAACGTCCAGCCGACCCAGTCGTCGCCTCCCGGCCACGTGCCGATCGCGTACCAATATTCGGAGATGCCGCTCTCGGGGTCGGACGCCGTCCATTCGGCGTGGATGCTGGTCGAGCAGTTGGTGTAGTCGCCGTCGTCGGTAACCTGCGGGTCGGTAGGCGGCGACGAGTCGGTCAGCGCCGCGACTTGTTCCGCGGAGATGGCGAATTCGGGGGCGGCGCGGCCCGGACTCGGGACGAGCAGCGCGAGGAGCAGTAAGACTGGAAACAAGCGTGTATCCATGGCTCAGAGCGCGGTGTTCGTCGTTGGCTCTGTTGGGCAGGCCAGGGCACACGGATAATGTACGCTTGTAAGACCGTTCCGAAACGCACCATGTTCCCGCGGTTCTTGTTGAATGTTGAAAGATGAAGGTTGAATGATTCGGAGCGCCCTCGGTTACAGTTCAGGAACACGAAGTACCTTCCGCAAACGTCATTTCGAGCAACCGACCCTGATGCGTCGGGGTTATTTCGGAAAGGAACCACCCCGTTGTTTCGGGATTTGAGGGTTGGGCGGTATACGTATGCTATAGCGGACAACTTCCGGTCCCAACCCGGAAATCCCGAAACGGGGCGCTTCCTTAGGAGCGGAGCGCCAGCGGAGTCGAGAAATCTGCTTTTCCTAGATATGCTTCCGGGAAAAGCAGATTCCTCGCTACGTTCGGAATGACGTCGCCGGTACGTACTGACCATTCCCGAACTGTTACCGGGTCGTGTCAATATTAGTGTGTAAAATCAAGTTTGGGTGTTTCCTTCCAGTCGTTGTTTCTTTGCCAGAACAGGCCGTACAGAAGTCGGTAGCAGCTCTCCCTGTTCTGAAATCCTGCCCAGCCGTAGGACCTGCT
>JAUSGG010000057.1 GCA_030649165.1 Armatimonadota bacterium | reverse complement strand
AATGGTGAGTACGTACCGGGCGGCGTCATTCCGAACGTAGAGAGGAATCTGCTTTTTCCGGAACTGCCAGCACGAAAAGCAGATTTCTCGACTCCGCTGGCGCTCCGCTCGAAATGACGTTCTCCCTAACCCTGAACTCTTGCCCACTCTGCCCTATCCTGGTGATGCGATACAATGTCCGGAAGCAGACACGCGGGATGCTCGTCTCGTCCTTTTGCGCAGGCCCGGTCGATCTCGTCAGTCACTGGTCCTGACTTTGACAGACCTGATGTACAACCCGGCGGTGTCGACAGTCGGGGCGGTTGAGCAGAGACGAAGGTAGCAAACGCCGGGAGTGCGCACAAATTGCTCCATCTGCGCGATCTCCGTCCGGTCGAGTGAAAGCACGGCGCATCCCTGTCCGCAGTTCCAGCGCAGGCGAAGTTCGTGCCATTTGCCGGCGGTCAGGTCGCCGGGCGTGTCCACCCACGCTCCTCCGGCTGCGATGATCATCACCCGCCCGCTTGGGGTTATCGCGATCGGGAAGCTTCCGTCGCGGGGCAGGCGCGGCAGGTCGTAGTGGTCCGATAGGGTGAAGTGAGCGCCCTGAAACCCAGGCTCCATCCGAACCTGGATCGCTATGTCGCCCCTCACGCCGTAGGGGAAGCTCATGCAGGCCGCGGACGGCGCCCCGACGTCAGGCTTCACCATACTGAGCACGCGACCTTTCCCGCCATCGGGGTCCGGGGCGGCAAATACACCTTTCGCGGCCAGCGTGGACCAGCGGCGTATACCGGCTGAGAAGTCCTCGGTCATATCCCGATTGAGCAGGAAGTCCGGGCGGACCCGCCACAGATTGCCGTCCGTCGCGAGCAACACGTAACCGTCGCGCGTCTGCGTGATGAAAGGGTAGGATATCTCTCCGGGCGACGTGCGGCGGGCGATCTCCCGATAGCCGCGCCAGGTCTTGCCTTCGTTGCTGCTGATAGCGGCGCACATCACCAGGCGTTCCGCATAGATGCCATGCACGCCCTCGGGACCGCAGTTGTTCCAGAACAGGATCAGCCTACCGTCGGCCAATCTCATCAAGGCCATGGCCGACTGGTTGTTCACGAACCTGGTGTGCCGCACGGGGGTCCAGGTGATTCCGCCGTCCTTGGAGAAGCTTTCCCACTGGTAGCCATCCTGTGACCTGGGCAGCAGCCAGGCGCGACCGTCCTTGAGCCCAATGCCTACCGGCTCCACCGCGCCTGATTCGTACCAATCCGGCGCTCCGGTGTTCATCGTAATCTGCTGCTTTGGCGCATGCCAGGTGGCGCCGTCGTCATCCGAATAAGGAGCCAGCGAAACCCACGGCCCGATCCGTCGGTCCGACAAGCCGCTGACCGGACAAATGATCCGGCCTGAGCGCAACTGAAACGCGCTGTTGACCGCGCCCGTGTAGTTCAAACCAAAATCGACTTTGCGCGCCGCGCTCCACGTTCGCCCGCCATCTCGTGAGCGTGAATGCCACAGATGGCATTTCGACTTTTGGCGGTCGTTGAAATCGAAACCGTACATCTCCATTCCAAAGACGTGTATCGTGCCGTTCTTCGACACCAGAGCAGGGCCGTTTGAGAAGCTTCCACCATTTGCCGGAAAATCGAAGAGCTTGCGCGACTCTCCCCAGGTCCTTCCGTTATCGGTGGAGAAGCGGGCCGCCAAGTACTGGCTCCCGCGCGCACCGTGCGTCAGAAGCATCATCACTTTGCCGTTGGGCAAGGCGAGCGGCACGCCATCGATGCCGGCGCCTACGCGCTCGACGTCCTGAGGGCGGTCGCCGGTGAAAGGGGTGTCGTCGCCCGTAGCGTCCATGCGGGTTTCAAGTCCGCCCATCACCTGTCGCGGGACGCCCGAGTCGGAGTCGGCTTGGGCGATGATGAGCCGCCAGGCGGAGCTGATTCCGTAAAGGACGACAGCAGTGACACATGCAACGGCCAAGGATCTGCGGAGTCTCATTCCCATCCCTCGTTCATGAAGCGTCGTGCATTCCGTTTTCGTGAGCACAAGCAGGGCCGCAGTGCTATGGCCGGCAAGCCCTCATCCCTGCGTCGGGTCCCAACCATTCCAAGCCCCCGGCGGCCAGTGGCGCGCCCATGGGTCCGGCAGCGGATATCGCAAATACTCCCTCTCGCCGAAATGCTCCCATGGCAGCAGTTCCCGGCGCAAGCGGTCCTTGGTGACTGGGTCCTTCGCGCCGTCGCGTAGCGCAGCCAGTTCCCTCATCGCGCTTTCCTTCCGCGCCAGCAGCCACTGCTTCGATCCGCTCAGGTCTGCAAAATAACCCCATTTGCCGCGAAGGCCGTGCTCCAATCCGAGCCAGTAGTTCGTCATAGCTTCGGCCGCTTCGCCATAATGCCGCCGGCAGAAGTCAGCGATGAGCTCTTGCCAGTCTAACTCCGGGTTCCACATCAGGCGGGCCAGCGCGTAGAGATTGACCGCGTTCCAGCCGCCCTGGTCGGTCTCCATTCGGGTCAGCCCTAGCTGCCTCAGCAGGCGCAAATCCTCTGCCATCACATTTACGCACGGATAAATGCCGGAGTTCGTCCACGAGTTGTAGTACTCATAGATAGTCACCTCAACCTTCGTGCGCCAGCTCACATCCATCGTCAGCAAACGGAGATTGGTCGGAGATTCCATCAGCGGCACATAGCTGTTGCGCCCGATATGGCAGGTGATGAAACTCACGTTCTCTTCGAGGTTCGGGCACCCAAGCGGAGCTATGATGCCACCCGGCGCGTAAACGGACCCTGTCAGCCGAACGTTTGGATGCGCTTGGCGCACAACTCCGGCGACCATGTTGATCATATTCACGTACGACACCATATACGCCGTCCGTCTCGTTTCCTCATCGGCGGGGCGCGGGCCGCCGCCGATTCCCAGGCAGTTCGGGCACTGGCAGAACCCCGAAACGTCCGCCTCCCAGCAGTCGACCGCCTCCACCTCAGGGCATTTATCCAGAAACATGCAGATGTTCTCGCCTATAGCGCGGTGGACGTCGATATTGCTGACACAAACGAGCGGCGCGGTCCGCTCCCAACGCCGACCATTGCGCATCAAGGCAAACCACTCGGGATGATCGGCGAAGTACCGCTCCGGCGGCAGCCACGTGTGCAGAGTGTGCCCGCCCACGTGCAAATGCAGGCCGCGCTTCCGGGTCTCCTCGACTATCACCTCACGCCGCTCCAGATACACGATCGGCTCGCCATACGCATTCGGCGCTGGGTGATACCAGTTGAACCTGTTCTTTGCGAGCCAGTCGATCAGCGCCAAATTCCACCCCAACGGCGATTCCGTGAACGGGAAATCCACCTGCGAACGGTACGGAAACGCCGGGACCTCGGTCAGGTCGAATGGCGGCGCGGAGATCGAGGCTTGCCGGGGTATAGTCTCCTCCCCCGGGACACAGAAGCTGCATCCGAGCCGTTCCAGCAGAACGTAAGCCGCGTACAACACCGCACGCGGTGACGCTCCAGTCAGGTAAAGCCGGTCGCCATCCGTCTTCAGCCGGTGCGCGTCTTCCCCTCCGTGCAAATCGTCCGACACCGCAAGCACAATCGCCGGACCCGACGCCTTCTTCTGTATGGGCAGCATTGCCCCCGACATCTCCCGGATATATCGCTGCAACTCCTCAGCCGCGAACCGGACCGGGAGCGACGGCGACGGATCGGCGATTACAATCGAAGCAAGCGGTTTGCTGTCTTTCACCAGATTCAAGGATTGGGCTGAAGCCATTCAGTAAACTCCTCCATAAAGACTCTTAATCACGAAAAGGGCAAAGCAAGAACCAGCAGTAGGTCCACAGGCTGGAATCCACACCAACCACGAACCACTAATCACTAACCACTCCTGTACCGCCGCACCTCGTCCATCATGCGATTTGCTTCGTCCACCGTAAGCGCACCGCCATCGACGACATACCACACGTTAGGAAACAGGGTCCCATCACGCAGGCGTGTGACGAAATAGCCCAAGTCGCAGGCGACCATAATCGGGATGTCCCCGACGACCTTACGCATCGCCGGCACGTGTTCGACCTCCGGGACCGGATCGCGTGTATCACCGCCGAACTGGAACATACGCAGGCCCGGCAGCTTGGCGACCTCCGCCGCAAGATCAGTGCGATTGCAGTGGAAGTGCATCAACCCGTGGCCGAAATGCTCGATCAGCCGGGCCTGGAAATCGAAGCCGAACCGAACGTAGGTATCGACGCCGCAGATCGTGTAGGCGTCAACGCTCAATAGGATGGCGCGCGGGAAAGGCGCCCAGCCTGCCATCATGACAAAGCTGCCGTCGCCGTAACCTCCCGCAATGGCCATCTGCGCTTCCTGGAACCGGATGTTGTAGTCGATTCCGATCCGCATCAACGACATCAGCTCATCCGGGTGTTCATAAACGTCCAGGTACGCCTGGGTCGCGCCGCGCATCTCGGCGGCGAAGTTGAGAGCGTCCATCGTGATTAGGGGATGCTGCGCAAAACGGCCCTCAGCCCCTTGGTCACAGTACAGCAGAAGGTCCATCAGCCGTTTGGTCCACAAGCTTGCCATCGGGTCCGGCAACTGAGAAAGGTCCGCGTAGTCGGTCAGGACCGGCGGAGTATGGCTGAACGCCGCGTCACGGGGTCGATGAATGAACCGGATGTCGCCGCCGTACATTCCGCCGACCATAGACTCGCCGGCGTCCAGTATGGAGTAGAGCACTGGCAGATAATCGTCTTCGACCTGTCCCCGCTCTTGCTGCCCAATCGTGATCCGCTCGAAGACTTCCTCGTGCGAGGGAAACGGACGTGTATCCCCTTCACCATACTGGCCCCACCGCTCCTCGAAAGCCTGCCACTGCGACTCCACTTCGAGTTGAACGGGCAGCGTAACGAGCACACTGTTCAGCATCTCGCGTCCGAAGAACCGCCGCCGCCGCTCGATGAACTCCTCCGCATTACGTTTCCAGGCTAGACCCGACACAGGCATCCCTCGCGCTTAAACAAAGGCAGGCATACAGGCAAGGTCCGTTACGAGTGGGCAAAGCGAAAAGCTCGTCAACCGAGGCGCACGATTACCTGATACCTCGTCTATTCTATGCGGGCCGGCGTCGAGCGGTCAAGAAGTATCGGGGATTTCAGATTTAGGATTTCAGATTGCGGATTGCACGCGGGTTTCGGACGGAGGCGGGGTTCCTATTTCCGTCCGCGACGGACGAATCCCACAAGGCCGCCAAGACCACACATGAGGGTCAGAAGGCCGCCCGGCTCGGGAATCGGGACTGGATTCGTGGTGTAGGACAAGCCGACATTATGCCAGTCGTCGCCGATTTGCTGAACGTGAATGACTGCGTCCTCAGCAGGGAAGTAACTGGCGGTTGGCGTAGGGCCGCCGTTCACGTCGAACGTCCAACCGAAAGCTTGGGAAGTCCATCCCATTGTAGGCGAAGGCGCGCCGGGTTGACCGTACAACCGATAGTAGCCGTCGTTGCTGATGTCGCCATTTCCAGTGCTCCAATCCAGGTAACCATCGGCGCGCTGGCCGGTCCAGCCGGTGGGAGTAGCCCAACTCACGGTCGCCCACTCCTGCGGCACAGCCTGGCCATCGATGCGTATCTTGAAAACGGCGTCTTTGGCAAGTCCGAGGTTCGAAAAGAGGAAGTCATAGGTGTATATCCCGCCGCCGTGGTCGGTCAGGGAATATGACCACCCGACCTGGTTGGCGCCGAACACCACGCCCGGCAGCAGGCATAGGATAAGACAAACAAACAGCAAGCTTTTGATCAGACCAAACATCCCTTGCGTCTCCTGAAACGTACGGCGCATTTCCGATGGATCTAGACAGCCTAACCTGCTTGGCTTCACGTCCGCTCGGCACACCTGTGCGATTACACCAATCTTACCCCACGAACGCACGAGGCGTCAACTGGTACAATTACCAGGTTTTTACTTTTTTTTTCACGAATCGCGTTCCGTGGCGTCTTCTGAGAAGCATCGGTGGCCGGTGTCAAGGTTTCGTGGCGCTATGCGATGCTTGTGGGCGGAGATGGTGATTCCCTGCTAGAAGAAATCACAGCGTCATCTGGTGGGCGAGGAGGGAGTCGAACCCTCATGCCTTGCGGCGGCGGATTTTAAGTCCGCTGCGTCTGCCATTCCGCCACTCGCCCATCCTTGCCCAATCTTATCATCGAGGGCCGCCAACGTCAAACGCCTGTCGGCTTATGAGTGAGTTCAGTTTCGCGGGAATGTCATTCGGAATGTATACCAAAAAAAGCCCCGGAGGACGTCGTTCCGAGGAGGAACGACGAGAAATCTGCTTTTTCCGGAACTTACCACAGCAAAAGCAGATTTCTCGACTCCGCTGGCGCTCCGCTCGAAATGACGATGCCCGGAAGACTGAACTGTTTCCGGTTTACAGTTGTCGGTTTTCGGTTGCCAGACCTGTCCTGCTCTTTCGACTCCCCCGACTCCTCCGACTCTTGCAGAAATCATTGCCTTTTGGCAGCAAAGCTGCTATACTTTCGGAGGTGTTTTCGTCAGTATCACGGATCGGGGGTGAGAACCTAGTTGCCAAACATCAAGTCCGTTGTTAAAGACGTGAAGAAATCGCGGGAGAACCACCTGCGTAACATAGCCACGAAATCCAGGATTAAGACCCTGGTCAAGAAGACAAGGGCCGCCGCGGAGAACAACGACGCCGAGGCGGGCAAGCTGCTCGTGGAAACAGTCAGCACAGTGGACAGGGCTGTCAAGCGCGGCATCATCCATAAGAATGCGGCCGCGAGGCGCAAGTCGCGGTTGATGAAGAGCGTCAACAAGCCCGCGTAATGGGCCTTAGATAGTATGCCAAGAGTATGATATATGAGGGGCTATCTTCAATCCGAGATTGCCCCTCGTGTGTATTAAGCCTGGTCACAGTTCACTGGTCACTGTCTTACTTCCGACGCCGCCTGCAAAGGTTGATCAGCAGCAGTTCCATTATGACCGCCGGGTCCTCGATCTCCCCTTCGATCCCCTTGAGCGCAAGGTCCGCCGCGGCTGCGTACTCGAAGCATCTTTCGAGATCGGCAAGCGTGAAATTGCGCGCCTGGTCTCGTAGTCTCTGAACGAGAAATTGCGAACGTTTGGAAAAGGCGACGAGGTTGTTGTCCGCCGGCAGTATCTGTGACGCCTGCTCAGGCGGCGACTGTAACCTCCATCCCCTATCCGCGAAGGTCCTGGCCTGCCAGATCAGCCTGAGTTGGCGGAGGACCAGCGCCAGCGTTCTCTGAGCTTCCCCTTCAATTCGACCGCCGCTTTCGAAAGACTCGCGAAGCAGTCTGAGCGCGAGCGGCGTGTCGCGCGCGCCGACGGCGTCCAACAGTTTCCAGATGCGCTCTTCAGGTTTCTGGCCGGTCAGCAGCTCGACGTCTTTGATCGTGATGGCCTCGCGGTCGCCCGCGTAGTCTATCAGCTTCCGCGCTTCGGTCTCCAGAATCGAGAGGTCGCTTCCTACTCTGTCCACCAGCCTCCGGAGCGCCGGACCTTCGATCTTCTTGCCCGCTTCGGTGAACTTCCGGCCAATCTCGCGCGCGGCGTCGTCAGCGCGAAGTTGGGCAAAACTGACCACGGCTCCGACCTCGGCGATTGCATGGGAGAGTTTCGCCGACAGATTCGAGCCGGCCTTCGGACTACCGTCCTTAAGCTCGGGGGCGGGCACGATGAAAACCACCACCGCGCTTTGGGGCAGACCCGGCAGCTTTTGCGCCATGACTTCCTGCTCGGCGGAAGGAATGGTGTTGGCGCGGCGGATCACTATCATCCGTTTCGTGGAGATGAATGGCGGCATGCTTGCCGTCGAGAAAAGCCTCTGTGCCGTCAGAGCGGCGCCCTCACAGAGATCGAGGTCGAAATCCGCCGAATCGGCCTCCATCACCTGGGAGGTGAGTTTGTCGAGAGCCTCCTGTTTCTGCGCATCTTCCCTGCCTTCAAACAGGTACGCGCGCGCAAGCGGTTCTATCCGCCTCTTGCCGGCGATTGTCGCGTAAGAGAGTTGCATGGCCTTAATTATGGCGCTCTCCGCGCGTAATGGCAAATGGAGGTAAGAGTTCAGAAATGGAGAAAACTTTCACCCTCACCCTAACCCTCTCCCTCAAGGGAGAGGGGATCACACTCGCGTTCTCCCCAGGGGTGAGCAGCGAGAACAGTCGTTCCGACCATTCCTGTACTGTTACAATGGAGAACCATTTCTCCCAGGAGCATCATTTGTGGAAGGCTCACCCCGTTTGAACCCCACCCCAACCCTCCCCTGAAAGGAGAGGGGGCAAATCCCCCCTCCCCGTGGGAGGGGGTTAGGGGGAGGTCCATCTGTGGCTAATGACTACAAACGATGCTCCTGCCATTTCTCCCCACACGCGAAAAGGAAATCGACCGTCGTTAGTCAAAGTGAGTTTAGACAAGCATCTACAAAGCCAGAGTCACTCTCTCCGAAGGAAGCTGTTGATGTCTATTCGCGACAAAATCGTCTCTGTATCCGGCAAACCCGAATTGTGCAACCGAGGCAGCCATTTCGCGCACGTCATCCGCGGGCCTGGGCTGAACGACGTTCAGTACGCATCCGGACGCCTCGTCAGCGGGCAAAAGCCACTGGCGCGCGTGGCCCTGTTGAAAGATGATGGCGAAGTCGTCGAAGCGAGCGCAATTAAGATCGATTGGAAACCGTATGCGATCACTGCGGAGTTCCAGTTCCCACAAGGGCTGAAGGTTGCGCAGCGCTCGTGGGTGGAACACCCGTTCATTCACTCAAGACTCACGTTCAATGGAACGGCGACCGGGGCCAGGCTGATTGCTGACGCCGGCAGTTTCGGAGCGGCGACAATCCTCGTGTCTCCACACGGCAGCGTCATGGTCGAGGAGATGGCGCCGGAATACAAGCCGATGGTATTGCAGGTGTGTTCGTCAGTTCCTCCTGACCGCATCCTATTGTCAGCCGATGGCGCGAATTGGAAGGAATGCGACTACGCCTGGTCCGAGCAGAGGATTCACTACAGGATGGTATTTGACCGTATTCCCCGCGACATGACTGTTTCCGCGCACATCGGTCGCCTCTCCGACTTCGTGCAGCCGGACAATTGGCGGCGCTCCCGGCGGCGCGAAACTGACGTGGAGCGGGCGTGGATAACGACGTACTCCGAAGACGTGCCTGACTTAGAGTGTCCCGAGCGCGCATACCGAGACCTGTTGCAGTACTGCTTCTACGCGCATTTGGCCAATGTGATTGAGCCGGATGGCATGCTGGCTTACGCCTATAATGTTCCGTCGAAGTACATGTATCCGATGTGGTGGATGTGGGACACCGGATTCCATTCCATTCTGGACTCCTGGATGCGCGATCCGACGCTCGCGTTCGGCGATCTGCTCAACCATGCGCTTCTCCAGAGCGGCAAGGGCTGCATACCTGACGCGGCCGGCGCCTACTACGCCGATACTGGTGATCTCCAATGGATCCATCCGGAGCAGTACGACGAGCATCCGCCGCCATGCACCGGGCCTTGTATGACCGGAATAGCGGCCTGGGACGTCTACCGGAAGACCGGCAGCTTGGATTTCGTAAAGCGAATCTACCCGCATTTGGTCAAGTACGAGCGCTGGCTGACTAGTGAGAAGAACTCGAATCTTGACCCGGATTTGATCGCGTACTACAACTGGTGCGACGTGGGTTGGGACGATTCGAAACGTTTGGGCAAAGCGGGTTTCTTCCCTAAGGCCGACTGGGACTTGCCGGTGGTTCCCGTGGATGCAAATACGTTCTTCCTGATTCTTCGGAACACCCTGTCCCGGTTCGCGAAACTGCTCGGCGAGACCGACAGACAGAGCGAGTACGCGGAGAAAGCCCTCCGCACGCGAGCGGCTGTTGACGGGCGGATGTGGAACGAGGAACACGGCTTTTATTTTGACCTACTGCCCAACGGGAAGATGCTGGACGTATGGACGCCCGCTGGACTCGTGCCGATGCTTGCCGGCGTGCCCGACGCCGGTAAGTACGAACGGCTGCGCGGCCACCTGCTAAATCCCCGGAAGTTCTGGACAAAGTATCCGCTTCCCACGCTCGCGGTCGATGATAAGGACTGCGGTTTAGTCGACGGCGGTTGGCGGGGCGGGACCTGGCCCGTCGTGAACTGGCAGGTGTGTGACGGCCTGTTCAGCTATGAGCCGGAGTTGGCGCTGCGCCTGTTGCGGACAACTATTGAAATGATGACAAAGAACGGTCGGGCGACATGTTTCGAGTACTACGATCCCCTCACCGGGGACGGAAAGCGGGCGGTCGATAACGGCTTCAGCGCAATGCCTGTCGATCTTATCCTACGGCGCATGATCGGACTTAACCCTCAGCCGTCGGGACTGGAACTGAGACCCTGCTTGCCGCATGAATGGCCGGAGGTTTCCGTACGGAACGTGTTTGCGGCCGGAACAACTGTGGAGGTGCGATATACCGGGTCCGGGACAGAGTTGGAAGCGCGCGTAGTCAACACCGGTTCCCGGCCGATCACGGTGACGTCCGGCAGCGCCGGCCTGACACTCCAACCGGGGAAAGAAGGCAGCATCGGGACGCCGAATCTGGCAATCCAG
Organism: Armatimonadota bacterium; assembly: GCA_030649165.1. Taxonomy (GTDB): domain Bacteria; phylum Armatimonadota; class UBA5829; order UBA5829; family JAUSEB01; genus JAUSGG01. Next base: position 18,572 of record JAUSGG010000057.1, on the reverse strand, counting down.
AGGGCGGACCCGGCGCGCTAAGCTGACACCCGGAGGAAACTGACCCGCACGGGTCAAACTGTACCTGGAAGCGGCTAAGCAGCAAGTGGACGTCAATGGAACAGATTCCCGCAACTGCATACCCTTCGCCGGCGCGCTGCCGTGACACTTTCTCGTGAACCGCAAATGGATGGGAGTTGTAATCGAGCATGTCTTCTTCTGAACGAATAGTCTCCATGCGCGACAAACCGCATTTGTCCAATCACGGAAGCCACTTCGTGCATATAGTGCGAGGACCGGGGTTGAGTGAGCTTCAATACGCGTCCGGTCGCCTTGTCAGCGGGCACAGGCAGTATGCTCGGCTCGTTCTTCTCAAGGAGAACGGCGAGACTGTTGAAGCGAAACGGACGAAGCTCGACTGGAAGCCGTACCTCATCACGGCGGAATTCGAGTTCCCCGGCGGTCTGCACGTAATCCAGCGGTCATGGGTAGAGGACCAATTTGCGCACTCGTCCGTGACGTTCAAGGGCGCAGTCGCCGGCGCCAGGCTCGCCGCGGAAGGCGCCAGCTACGATGACGCAAAGGTCATGGTGTCGTCGCAAGGCAGCGTGATGGTTGAAGAGATGACGCCTGCGTACAAGCCCGCGGTGATGGAGATCGTATCGACAGTCTTTCCAGACCGGGTAATGCTGTCCGACGACGGCAAGACCTGGAAGCAATCGGACTACGCGTGGTCGGAGGAGCGGGTCCACTACAGGATGGTATTCGACCAGGTCCCGCGCGAGATGGTCCTGTCGGCGCACGTGGGAAAGCTGTCGAACTTCGTCCCGCGCGAGGACTGGGAGCGGTCGCGTCGGCGGGAGGTTGACGTAAAGAAGGCGTGGCTCAAGGCTTATGACGACGACCTGCCGGATATCGAATGCCCGGAGCAAAAGTACCGAGACCTGGTCCAGTTCTGTTGGTACGTGCATCATAGCAGCGTTCTCAATTGTGGTGGAATGCTGCCGTACAAGTTCGTGGTGCCGTCCAAGCTGACCTATCCGATGTGGTGGATGTGGGACACGGCATTTCACGCGATCGTGGACGTTTGGATGAGGGACAAGTCCATCGCGTTCGGGACGCTGCTGAACCACACTATAATGCAGAGCAAGAAGGGCTGTATTCCCGACGCGGGCGGCGCATATTACGGCGACACTGGGACTCTTAAATGGGTCCACCCCGAGCAATACGACAATAATCCTCCACCCTGCACTGGCCCTCCAGTCACGGCGCTGGGGGCGTGGGACGTGTATCAGAAGACCGGTGATCTGGAGTTCGTGAAGAAAATGTACCCGCATCTGGTGGTTTACGAGCGCTGGTTGATTGAGGAGAAGAACTCCAAGATCGACCCGGATCTGATAGCCTACTACTACTGGACCGACGTGGGCTGGGACGACTCCAAGCGTTGGGGAAAGAGCGGAATGAACGGCAAGGACATCGGCTGGGATTTACCGGTGATTCCAGTGGACGGCAACGTTTTCCTCCTCATTCTGCGCAATACTCTCTCGAATTTTGCCGATCTGCTGGGCGAGACCCACAGGCGCCGGGAATACGCCGAGAAGGCCGCGCGGACCAGGAGAGCCATAGACAATCGGATGTGGAACGAGGAACAGGGCTTCTATTTCGACCTCCACGGAGACGGTAAGATGATGGATGTGTGGACGCCCGCGGGTTTTGTGCCGATGCTGGCGGGCATACCGGGGGCGGACACGTATCAGCGACTCCGCGCTCATCTGCTCGACCCGAAGAAGTTTTGGACCAAATACCCGCTGCCCACACTGGCTCTGGACGATCCCGATTGCGCCTACGCCAGCAATTGGTGGAGGGGCGGCGTGTGGCCGGTCATCAACTGGCAGGTCAACGAGGGCCTGTTCAGATACGATCCCGATTTGGGACTTCGCCTTCTCGATGCGACCGTCGATATGATGACACGAGACGGCTTCCCGACCTGCACGGAATACTACAATCCCGTGATGGGCGACGCCAAGGGCGCGATCGACCAGGGCTGGGGCGCGATGCCGGTGGATTTGATCCTGCGCCGGATGATGGGCCTGAACCCGAACCCGTCCGGCCTGGAGCTGAAGCCGTGTTTGCCGGCAGACTGGCCGGAGGCTTCGGTCCGCAACGTATTCGCCGTCGGAACCAGCGTGGAAGTCCGCTATCTGCGCTCCGGCGATGGTCTGAAGGCGGCGGTGAAGAACACGGGCAAGAAGGATATAACCGTGACCGCAGGCAGCAACCGGCAGTTCCTGGAACCGGGCGACGAGGGGATGCTGGTTATTCCGTAGACCGGCAATCACGAAAGCATGAAGGCACGAAAACGCGAAATCTCGCTTCACAGTCGCGCGTTTGTTTTCCGCCGCCGTGTTAACATTTTGGTCATGCAAGGCGCGGCGGGGGTTTTTCTCCACACTTTGCGTTTTTGTGCGTGATACTGCCTCGAAACAGCTTGATTTCCGCGCGATTCAGTATTGTAATCGTACCCAAACCGCACCGAAACCGGTGTACAAAGGTGTGAAAACGCGCGAAACCGCTGCAAAACTGAGGGAAAGTGACTAGTGGTTAGTGGCTGGTGGCTAGTGGGCAGGGGACGGGATGGGGGATGGGGTTCCAGGGTTGTAGGGTTGGCTCACTCGCCGACCAGGCCCAGCAGTTCCCTTACGATTTCGTCAATCTCGGCAATCCTGGGAGCCAGGACAGACCGTACGCGTTGGCGCAGACGACCGATCTCCGCGTCGAGAGGCAAAGTCTCGCTCGCGACTGACTCGTGGCATTCCATGGAGAGCGCAACGAGTTGCTGATGGGCGGCAGAGTCGTGATCATACAGTGGAATCGGAGTCGAGAGAACTTGGAAGGGTCGACGACCAATGTCGCGCGCACCATGATAAGCCCCCCTTGTCTGGTGGGGAGTAATGGCGTTGTCTACGCACGGCGCGTTCAGAACGGCGGCGAGGTAGTGACACTCCGCCGCGGTCTCACAAGCAGTCCAGTAGGTCTTGCTCTCCGCAAGAAAGCCGCGCACCTCAAGTCCGTGACAGGTCGGCAAGCCGTCTGACAGGTCGATCACGGCCGCGCAGATGTGTGTGCCGGCGTTATTGAACAGAATTCTGAATGGAGCGACAGGGTCTTGGTCGGTGAGCGTTCGTTGGTAGTCGAGCCTCTCATTAAGGGTCATCTGGGTTGCTGCTGACCGCCCTTGTTCCCAAGCCTGCTCCGCCTGCGTGAGCCACCGGCCCAGTCCTGGATAGCCGCTCGCAAACGCGGACGCTGAGGTGATTACGGTATGGCGCGCTTGATGGCTTCGCTTGTGCAGCGGCAGCACTACCAGGCTGTACGCTCTGGAACCGAACGGTACGAGGTCATTGGACAGCAGTGTAGCGTATAGGAAGTCAGCCTCGACCTCGGACTCTATGTGAACGTGACGCCACGCCTCCTTGGCGCGCTCCATAACGGCCGGATCGGTAATGAGGAAGGGCTGCCGCGGATTCACGCCGTCCGTCGCGGGTCTGGCGAACCAAAGGCCACGAGGGACGATGGTTGCGCCCTGAATCATCCTGGGCAGATACGCGCTGGCCGGCGCTTCGGCCGGCGGGCGGTACGCGGAGCCTTCGATCTCCATGTAGCTCAAAGCCGCTTCGTACGACAACCCTTTTGCGGGCAGCGTTCCGACAAAACGAGCCATTGGTATCTCTGAGCGGCAAGCGTCCCTGCCACCGATCAACACGCACGAGTCAACGCCGAATACCTTCAGGCTGGGTTCTGACGGGATATTGATATCTTTCAAGTCGAGAATCTTAGAAAGGGGCTCCGCCTGTCGAAATCGCCGGTGCTGCAGGGCGCCGGTGATGACGCTCCGCGGCATTACGAAGGCTATCGTGCCGTCGTCGGCGAGGTACCTGCGCCGGGCATGCGTATAGAACAACGTGGCAAGCTCTATCTGAGTGAACAACTGCCGCTCGCTGCGTTCGAGCAGGCCGTAGGCGAAGACCAGGTTACGTATCCCCTGCCTGTACCCGGCGTCGCGAACATAGCGGTAGGACAGCCACGGCGGGTTACCCACGACAAAGTCGAACTTGCGCCGGGAGAGGTACACTGGGCGGTAAGCGTTTTTCAATATGAACGCCCAGATGCTGTCCCTACCCTCAGCGATTAGTTGTCGCATCAGACGAAGGTTGTGCCCCCAGAACGTGAAGCATCGGGTCAGCCCCTGCCGGCTCAGCCACTCTCTGAAGCCAGAATCCGCCTGTTCTCGTTCGATGTGCGAAAGAGCCGCATACCGACTCATCTCGTCCACTATCGTGTCAAAAGCGGGCAGCAGGGCCATGTCCTCGGTAATGTGGAAGCTTTCCGTGGGAGAAACCGCGATTGGGACCAGGCCTGTCCTGCTCTCCGGAGATATGAGGCTGTCCGCCATGTAGACCGGTATTGAGACGACCCCAGTGTAGGTGGACAGCCCGCCAAAGCGCTGCAGGGCAAGGACATAGTTCACTTTGCTTGTGAGCACAGCGACCGGGTGGACGTCCACCCCGACGATGTTATCGAGCGCCCAGCGCGTCACGTCGTGCGGATCAAGGCCACTCTCGGCGAGAAGTCGAATCGCGGTAAACAGAAAAGTGCCGCTGCCGCAGGAAAGGTCAAGGAGGCTCTTGTTCGGCTCATAGTTGGCTTCTCGAAGAGTAAGCTCGGCCAGCCAGTCGGGAGTGTAATACTCACCGAGGTCGTGGCGGTCCGCGGGGTCAATGAGATCCTGGTACAGCCGCTGCAGGATATCCATCTCGCCCAATCGGGTTAGATCATAGCGGCCCATGTGGGCGACAAGGGCCGCCAGCAGGTCACGGGCGCGACCAACGGTCTCCGCGGCCAAGACCCACGCGAAGAAGTCGGATTCGGCGAGGTTGGTCGCCAGATTGCGGAAAGCCGAACCGTCCACCACGCCCAGGAGGTCGCTCGCGCGGGGTCTCCGGCCCTGTGTCGCCACGTAAGCTATCACCCTGGCCAATAGCGTGAGATACGTGTGCCGAACGAACAGGTCGTCGGCGCCGACACTCTGGCCGTAGACTTTCGCCAGAAGCCGGTCCCACTCAGTGTACTTCACATGGACAGCCGGATTCGACTTGGCGTCGGCGAACATAGCGCGAAGAGAAGCTCGCGCCGCCACAAATACCGGACTACGGGCGCCGAAACGGCGCACTATGTCCTCCGGCGTGGGCAAGACGTCGCGCGCGGAGAACAGATAGGCCTCGAACCAGAGGTAGGCGCCGACGGGATTGTCGGCCACGGCTTCGAGGTCTTCTTCGTCGATAAGCTGCAATCTGCCGTCTTCCAGAAGATACACCTCGAAACGCACGCCATCTGTGAGCACGCCGAGAGGTCGCCGCCGGGCAACCGCCTGCAGGTACGTGGAGAGTTCGCGCAGGCCGTCGGCCCGCTCCTGGTCGAGATCTCGCTTGAACTCAAAGACCAGGTACTGGTACAGAAGGTCGATAAAACCCCTGACGCGCAACCCCGTAACGCGCTCTTCGAGTTCGAGTTCAGCAACGTCGACGTCGAAGGCCTGTTGCAGGAAGGCGGTGAAAAGCTGTCGCCTGTGGTCGTGGTGACGGCCCTGTGCCCGGGCGTCTAAGATGTTCGTCAGATACGTTGTGAATGCCTGTTCGAAGCGTGTAGTTGCCATTTTGTGTATACTTAGAGGTTATCCAACAATGGCGTTCGACTTGACGGGGGGTGTTTCCTTCGTGGCGAGTGTTCGGGATTCGGAGATATAGGACGGATCGGACCGATCGGACAAATGGAGGGATTCGCGGACCGGTTGTCGGTTGACGGTTGACGGACTTCGGCAGCGGTGCTGCCGGGAGTGGTTAGTGGTTCGTGATTAGTGGTTGGTGTCCGGAGGGTTGGTGGTTGGTGCGGACCGGTTGTCGGTTGTCAGTTGACGGTTGACGGTTGGCGGAGTTCGGCAGCGGCGCCGCCGGGAGTGGTTCGTGATTAGTGGTTAGTGTCCGGAGGGTTGGTGGTTGGTGCGGACCGGTTGTTGATTGTTGGTGTGCCGCTAGCCGCTTTCCAGCTTGCGTTTGACTTCCTCGATGATCCAGTTCGGCGTCGAGGCGCCGGCGGTGAGGCCGACGATGTCCATGCTGGTGAACCAATCGGGCTGAATCTCGTCGGCCGTTTCGATGTGGTGGGTAGGGAGGCCGGTGGATTCGCAAATCTCACGGAGCCTGTTGGTGTTGGCGCTGTTGCGGCCTCCGACGACTACGATGGCCTGGACTTGCGGGGCGAGTTCGAGAACGGCGTTCTGCCGGTCGCGGGTAGCGTAGCAGATGGTGTCGAAAGCAACGGCGTCCTTCACGTTTGCGGATATTGTCTCGACGATCCGGCGGAACCGGTCTTCGACCTGGGTGGTCTGCGCGACTATGCCGACGCGGTCCGACCATTCGGTCGCAGCCGCTTCCTCGGGGCTCGAGACGGTCGCCGCGTCGTCCCCGGCGGCGCTGAGGATGCCTTTGACCTCAGAGTGACCGGCGTCCCCTACTACCGCCACCTGGAAGCCCGCGCGCGCGAGCTCCGCGGCCCGCTTGTGGACTTTGGCGACAAAGGGGCAGGTCACGTCTATCACCCGCAGGCCAGCTTCCCTGGCGGCGTTAGTGACTTCTTTGGGAACACCGTGGGAAGGCATTACTATCCAGCCTTCTTTGATGTTTTTGATATCCTGGACGACTTCCACTCCGGCGGCGCGGAGCTTTTCGACGACCTGGGGGTTGTGGATGAGGGGGCCGAGCGTGTACAGGGGCCGGCCTCCATCCGCGGCCTTGAGGACCATATCGAGAGCGCGTTTGACGCCGAAGCAGAAGCCGGCGTGTTCAGCGACGATGACTTTCATTGGTAACAGGATTCCCGGAGCCGCTTGAGATTCGACCGTGAACGCAAGGGAGTCAATCACGAAAGCACGAAAGTGCGAAAACACGAAAGGTTTCTCTTGCTTTGAGAGCTTCCACCCTCACCCCAACCCTCTCCCTCATAGGGAGAGGGAGTTACGCACTACTTATCCCACACTTGGCGCTGATTTTCCAGGGCCGACCCCACCCCAGCCCTCCAGATCTAGAGGTTAGAGGTTAGAAGTTAGAAGTTGGACTCCGAGTCCCCCCTCACCCCGACCCTCTCCCGCCCAGGGGGAGAGGGGGAATATCTGATTCACTTAGGCAGGTGACGCAGGAGGCCGTATTCGACGCTGTCGGCGAGGGCGGACCAACTCGCTTCGATGATGTTGGTCGATACGCCGACCGTGGACCAGGAGTCCTCCGAGTCCATGGACTCGATGACGGTCCTTACCTTCGCGGCAGTCCCGGCTCTGGTGTTGACCACGCGCACCTTGAAGTCGGTCAGCTTGATCTTGGCCAGTTCCTTGCCATAGAACTGCTTCAGCGCCAGGCGCAGCGCGTTGTCCAGGGCGTGGACCGGGCCGTCGCCTTCGGCGACGGTGAAGGCCTCTTTTCCATCGACGCAAATCTTCAGGGTCGCCTCGGTGATTGGCTCCTCCTCGGGCCCTCGCTTTTCGATGATGACTCTGAACCCTTTGAGATCGAACAGCTTGCGGTACATGCCGAGCGATTTTCTGAGCAGCAGCTCGAACGACGCCTCGGCCCCATCGAAGGAATAGCCATTGTGTTCGAGGTGAGCGACGGTATCGAGGGCCGCTTTGACCTCGGGCGAGCCCTTGGTCAGGTCTATACCGATCTTGGCCGCCTTTTGCACTACGGTGCTGCCGCCGGACAGCTCGGAGACGAGCAGCCGGCGGTCGTTGCCTACACTCTCCGGCGTGACGTGCTCGTAGGTGCTCTCGTGCTTTGTGACGGCATCGACATGCATTCCGGCCTTATGCGCAAATGCGCACTTGCCGACAAACGGCTGGCGCTCGTCGGGAACGAGATTTGCGACCTCATCCACGAAGCGCGACACCTCCGTTATCTCCTCCAGTTTCCCCGGAGGGAGGCACCGGTGGCCGAGCTTAAGCTCAAGGATCGGGATAATGGCGCACAGATTGGCGTTTCCGCAGCGTTCGCCATAGCCGTTGATGGTCCCTTGCACGTGGACGGCCCCCGCTCGCACGGCCGTGACGGTGTTGGCGATGGCCATTCCGGAATCGTTGTGAATGTGCGCGCCGATGGGCGTTTTGAAGCGCGAACACACAAGGGAGGTGATATCCCTCACCTCCATCGGAAGGCTTCCACCGTTCGTATCGCAGAGAACGAGGGCGTCGGCCCCGGCATCGGCCGCGGCCTGCAGTGACTTCAGCGCGTACTCCTCGTTGGCCTTGCAGCCATCGAAGAAATGCTCGGCGTCGAAGATGACCTCACGGCCAAGCGACTTGAGGTACTTGACGGAGTCGTGGATCATGTCCAGGTTTTGCTCGAGCGGGCAGCGGAGCGCGTCCGTGACGTGGAAGTCCCACGCCTTGCCGAACAGGGCGATCACCGGTGTGCCGCTTTCGACGAGGTTGCGGATCAGAGGGTCGGACTCCGCAGTGTGCCTGGGCCTCCGGGTACAGCCGAAAGAGACCATTTTCGAGTTCTTGAACTTGACGCGGGCGATGTGCTTGAAGAACTCTATGTCTTTGGGATTGGAGCCCGGCCAGCCGCCCTCGATGTAGTCAACGCCGAATTCGTCGAGCTTGCGGGCGATCTTTACCTTATCCTCGACGGAGAAGGAGATGCCCTCGCCCTGCGCGCCGTCTCTCAGCGTTGTATCGAAGATTGTTATTCTGGACATGTTCAGGACCTTCTTAGGTTTATAGGTTTATAGGGTCTTAGGTTCATAGGTTATGCGCCGGCGGTGAGTTTCGTTTTGGCATAGTTGACCAGGCCGCCGAGCTCTATGAGCTTCCTCATGAACTCCGGAAACGGTTTTGCGGAGTAGCTCTTGCCGGTCGTCAGATTAGCGATTCGTCCGGTAGCCAGGTCGATCTCGATCTCGTCTCCGGCGGATATGCCGGCGACCGCGTCGGGACACTCCAGGATCGGAAGTCCTATGTTCAGCGAATTCCGGTAGAAGATGCGCGCGAACGAGTTGGCTATCACGCACGAGACGCCCGCCGCCTTTATGCAGATCGGCGCGTGCTCCCGAGACGACCCGCAGCCGAAGTTGTCTTCTCCAACGATGACATCGCCGGGATGTACTTTGGATATGAACGCCGGGTCCAGGTCTTCCAGGCAGTGCGTCGCAAGCTCCGCTGGATCGGTCGTATTTAGATACCTGGCCGGTATGATTACGTCCGTGTCTACGTTACTCCCGTATTTATGCGCTCGTCCTTTGATCATTTGTCTACGCCATCCAATTCTTCCGGACTGCCTATTCTGCCCAACACGGCGGAGGCGGCCGCGACCGCCGGATTGGAGAGGTATACTTCCGATTTTACGTGTCCCATCCTGCCCACGAAATTACGATTGGTCGTGGCAATGGACCGCTCGCCTTCGGCGAGGACTCCCATGTGGCCGCCCAGGCAGGGCCCGCACGTAGGCGTGCTTACCGCGCCTCCGGCCTCGACGAATATCTCCGTCAGACCTTCTTTTATCGCCTGGAGGAATATCTCCTGGGTGGCCGGGATCACCAGAAGCCGAACGTCGGGATGGACTTTTCGTCCGCGGATGACCTTGGCCGCCGAACGCAGGTCCTCGATACGGCCGTTGGTGCACGAGCCGATAACAGCCTGGTCGATGCGCACATCGACTGCCTCGCTGACCGGCTTCGTGTTCTCCGGCAGATGCGGGAAGGCGACCTGCGGCTCAAGGCGCGAGCAATCGATCTCGACCACGTCTCTGTACACAGCGTCGGGATCGCTCCGGTAGACCTTGTACTCACGCTGGGCGCGCGGATTGACGTATTCGAGGGTCTTATCGTCCGGCTCGACTATGCCGTTCTTACCGCCGGCTTCGATGGCCATATTGCACATGGTGAATCGGTCGGCCATAGTGATCGCCGAAATCGTCTCGCCGGTGAACTCCATGCTGCAATACAGCGCACCGTCCACGCCGATGCGTCCTATAGTGTAAAGGATGAGGTCTTTGCCGCTCACCCACTCGCGCAGTTTGCCGGAGTACACGAACTTGATTGCTTCTGGAACCTTGAGCCAGACCTCGCCCAGCGCCATCGCGGCGGCCATATCCGTGCTACCGACGCCGGATGAGAAGGCCCCGAGCGCGCCGTAGGTGCAGGTGTGCGAGTCAGCGCCGATGACCAGATCGCCGGGCAGAACAAGGCCCTCATCCGGGATCAGCGTATGCTCCACGCCCATGCGGCCGACCTCGAAGTAGTTGACGATGCCGTGCTTGCGCGCGAACTCGCGCAGGATCTTCGTGAGCTCCGCGGACTTGATGTCCTTGTTGGGAGTCGAGTGGTCCGGCACGAGCGCGACCTTGTTCTTGTCGAAAACGGTGGGCGCGCCGATTTTCTCGAACTCGCGGATTGCTATCGGAGCGGTTATATCGTTGCCAAGGACGAGGTCGGTCCCGGCGTTGATCAGCTCGCCCGGTTCGACGGACTCGCGCCCACAGTGGGCGGCGAGGATTTTCTGTGTTATGGTTTGGGCCATGTGATCGTTCCCTTACAATATCGCTTTCGTCGGCGGTCCTCCCGCCTGACTGCGTTTCGACTGATAATGCACCAGCTTGTTTATCGCCTGGATATAGGCTTTTGCGCTGGCCTCTACTATGTCGAGGCTGGCGCCACGGCCGGTGTATATATTGTTGCCGTTGTCGCCCAGTTTGACGGTTACTTCCCCCAGCGCGTCCGTCCCGCCCGTGACGGACTTGACGGTGTAGTCGATGAGTGTGTGCGGCAGGTTTACAAGCTTATCGATCGTCTTATAAACGGCATCCACGCAACCTACGCCGATGCCGGCATCCAGAAGTTCCCCGTCGCTGGACTTCAACCGAATAGTCGCCGTGGGAACGCCTTCCAGGCTGGTCATCACATTCATATACTCGAGATGGTAAGTCTCGGGAATGGTGTACATCTCATCGGCAACGATCGCTTCCAGATCCTCGTCGAAGACTTCCTTCTTCTTGTCGGCGATCTCCTTGAAGCGCGCAAATGCCTTCTCAAGATCGGGCTGCGACAGCTCATAGCCGAGCGCCTTCAGCCGCTCGGAAAACGCGTGTTTCCCGGAGCGTCTGCCCAAAACGAGTCCGCTGCCGACCCAGCCGACATCCGATGGGTCCATGATCTCATAAGTCGTCCGCTCCTTCAGAACACCATCCTGGTGAATCCCGGCCTCGTGCGAGAAGGCGTTCCGACCGACGATAGCTTTGTTCGGCTGGACCGTGAAGCCGGTGACATCCGAAACGAGCCTGCTTGCTCGGTAGAACTCCTTCGTGTTGACCGTAGTCCTTACATCGAAGAGGTCTTGCCGGGTCTTCAGCGCCATTACTATCTCTTCCAGCGCCGCATTGCCCGCTCGCTCGCCGATCCCGTTTATCGTACACTCGACCTGTCCCGCCCCTGCCTGTACCGCCGCGAGCGAGTTTGCGACCGCAAGCCCCAAATCGTTATGGCAGTGGATGCTGATGGTCGCCTTACCAACATTCGGAACGCGCTCGAATACCTGTCTTATCAGCGCTCCCCACTCGGATGGGATCGCATAGCCTACGGTGTCCGGGATGTTGACGGTCGTAGCGCCTGCATCGATTACAGCCTCTATCACCTGGCAGAGATAGTCTACGCCAGTTCTGGATGCGTCCTCGGTCGAGAACTCGACATCCTCGTAGTAGCCTTTGGCTCGCCTGACAGCGTTGACGGCCATCTCAAGAATCTCCTCGCGCGTTTTCCGGAACTTCTTCTCCACGTGGATGTCCGAAGTCGCAATGAACGTATGTATGCGCGGCCGCGCGGCGCCCTTCAGCGCCTCCGCGGCTGCATCAATATCTGAGTCTCGGCAACGGCAAAGGCTGGCGATAATCGGACCTTTCACTATCTCGGCGATAGTCTTAACGGCTTCGAAATCGCCGGGCGATGACGCCGCGAAACCGGCCTCGATCACATCGACCTTCAGCCTCGCAAGCTGCTTCGCCACCTCCAGCTTCTGCTCGATATTCATACTCGCGCCGGCCGACTGCTCGCCGTCTCGCAGCGTCGTATCGAATATCTTGATACGTTTGCTCACGCTCTCGCTCCCTTACATCAATTGCCAAGAACGGCCGCCAGCCCATCACTGCTGACTAGGCCGCGGACGTGGATTCCGCTCCTGGAATCCCAATCTCATAGAGAAAGTGGGGGGACATATCGGCCCCATTGTCCCACACGATCGTATCAATTTCCGAATTGACACGGAACGTCCTAAAATATTCCACGTCCTTGAGAGGCTCGAATATCCCGCCGTCAAGGTACGTGGCCAGGTCGGCAATCCGGATGCTGCCGTCCTCAAAGACAAGTCTGACTCTGTAACCGTCCACATATTCAGCAGACCTGACGCAACGCATGGCGTCGCCTCTCAACCGTCGGGGGTTGGCTTCTTGCCAAGCGTTTCGACCCTCCCCCCAGCGCTCTCCCTCCCAGGGAGAGGGAGTTCCGGTCCCCTCGACTCGCTCGGTTCTCTCGATTCGCTCGATTCGCTCGATTTCCTACTTTTTCTTCAGCCAGGGCATCATCTCTCGGAGCCCTTTGCCGACGAGCTCTATGGGATGCACCGCGGCCGCTTTTCTCTGCGCGTTGAAACACGGCCGGTTGGCCTGGTTTTCAAGTATCCACTCTTTGGCGAAGTCGCCGGATTGGATCTCCGCCAGAATGTGCTCCATCTCGGCGTAAGTGTCCTCGTTGATGATTCTCGGGCCGCGCGTGTAATCGCCGTATTCGGCCGTGTTGCTGATGGAATGCCTCATCCAACTGATGCCGCCCTCGTACATCAGATCGACGATCAGTTTGAGCTCGTGCAGACACTCGAAATAAGCGATTTCGGGCTGATACCCGGCCTCGACAAGCGTCTCGAACCCGGCAGTCACAAGGGCGGTCGCGCCGCCGCAAAGCACGGCCTGCTCGCCGAAGAGGTCCGTCTCGGTCTCTTCTTTGAAGGTCGTCTCCAGCACGCCCACGCGGGTCGCGCCGATTCCCTTCGCGTAAGCCAGAGCCTTGTCTTTCGCTTTGCCCGATGCGTCCTGCTGTATGGCGATAAGCGCCGGGACGCCGGCCCCTTCCGTATACACCCGGCGGACCAGATGGCCGGGGCCCTTGGGCGCGACCATGAACACGTCAACGTCGGCCGGAGGAACGATCTGGCCAAAGTGAATGTTGAAGCCATGCGAGAACAGCAGCGCCTTTCCGGCGCTCAGATTCGCTTCGACCTCGTCTCTGTAGACCCGCGGCTGGACTTCGTCTTCGGTGAGAATCTGGATAACGTCCGCCTGCTTGCCGGCCTCCGTCGCCGAGATGGGTTTGAACCCGTCCTTTTCCGCCTGTTTGTAATTCGCCGTTCCGGGAAGATCGCTGACGATTACATCGAGCCCGCTGTCTCGCAGGTTCTGAGCCTGGGCATGGCCCTGGCTCCCGTAGCCAATGATAGCGATCTTCTTGCCCTTAAGCACGTCCAGTTTTGCGTCCGCATCGTAGTACACTTTCGCCGGCATAACAACCCCCTTAGTCAGTTTGTTTGGATTTTGCTACAGTTGCTGCGTAAGCTGCCCCAATGGCGATTCCAATCACTGCAAACACAGTCAGAAGCGTCAGCAGGTTCCTGGTCGAACTCAGCCCAAATTGCCCCGTTGTAGCCCTGTACACACGCCACAGCGCCCAGTTCAGAATCCCCAACTCCCCCAGCAACGCTCCCTTTATGATCGGCTCAGAGCCTCTGCCCTTGGCGCGACTCACTATAAAGCCCACAATGATACCCACCACGGGCCCTACCACCGCCACGACGTTCACCGCAGTGTTGAATGCGTCTACGCTGATAATCTCTTTCATTCTGTGCCGCCGTTACGCTCCACGAACCATAGCGATCTTGCCCGTGCGGACCAACTCCTGAATCCCGTACGGCACGAGCAAGTTCTCTATGGCGTTGACTTTGTCGACGCTGCCGGTGACCTCTACCGTGAACGACTTCTCGCTTACGTCTATGATCTTGGCGCGGAAAATATCGACGATCTGCATGAGCTCGGCCCTATTGCGAGGCTCGGCGTTGACCTTGATCATCGCAAGCTCGCGCTCGACAAGGGATTCGCCGGTGTAGTCGTACACCTTGATCACGTCAATCAGCTTATTGAGCTGTTTGGATATCTGCTCCAGAACGACATTGTCTCCACTGACGACGATCGTCATGCGTGAGACGGTCGGGTCGTCCGTTATGCTGACCGCCAGCGATTCGATGTTGAAGCCCCGCCGCGCGAACAGGCCCGATACCCTCGCCAGAACACCGGGTTTGTTCTCGACTAGCACTGTTATTGTATGCTGCATCCGCCCTCGCATCCTTATGCTCAACTATTTCAGTCGACGCCCTCCACCCTCACCCCAACCCTCTCCCGCCCAGGGGGAGAGGGGGCACAGGTGGCGCATACTCTATTACCTGGATAGCGTTCCCGCAAGACTGAACTGTTTCATCGGCAAGCGTCCGTCAAGCTACTTTGGCCTATGGACCATCATCTCTTCTATGCTCTGGCCGGCAGGAATCATCGGGAACACGTTCTCCTCTCGCTCAATACGGAAGTCGATGATGGTCGGCCTGTCCTTCACCTTCAGCGCCTTTTGCAGCGCGGGCTTGACTTCTTTTTTGCTTTCCACGCGAATCCCCACAGCGCCGTAAGCCTCGGCCAACTTAACAAAGTCAGGCTGCATCTCTATATTCACGCCGCTGTATCTCCCGTTCCAAAACAGTTCCTGCCATTGCCGGACCATGCCAAGGTACATATTGTTCATTATAGCAATCTTGACCGGCAGCCTGGCGCCAACCGCCGGGGCCAGTTCCTGAATGTTCATCTGAATGCTGCCGTCCCCGGAAATGCTGAAAACGGTCTTGTCGGGTCTGGCGATTTGCGCTCCTATCGCTGCGGGAAAACCGAACCCCATCGTGCCGAGTCCGCCGGAGCTTATGAACTGCCGGGGGAACGTGCACCTGTAGAACTGGGCGGCCCACATCTGATGCTGGCCGACGTCCGTGGCCACGATCGCATCGCCTTTCGTCGCCTCCCATATCTGTTCTATGACGTACTGCGGGTAGAGACCGTCGTCCCGCGGATACGACAGCGGATACTCTTTCCGCCACTCCATGATTTGCCGGTTCCAATCCGTTTCCTGACGCGGTCTCACGTGCTTCAGCAGATCGGTCAGCACAGCCTTGCAGTCGCCGACGATGGGAATATCCACGTGTACGGTCTTGCTGATCTCCGCGGGATCGACGTCGATATGTATCACCTTCGCCTTCTTGGCGAAAGCGTCCAGCTTTCCGGTCACGCGGTCGTCAAACCGTGCGCCGACCGCGATCAGGAGATCGCAATGCGCCACCGCGTAGTTGGCGTAAGCCGTCCCGTGCATTCCCAGCATCCCGAGCGAGTGCGGATGGGTCTCCGGTATGGACCCCTTCCCTAACAACGTCGTCGCGATCAGTATGTGCGTTTTTTCCGACAGCTCCTGGAGCACGCCGGCGGCGCCCGAGCTTATGACGCCTCCGCCGGCGTACAAGACGGGCCTTTCCGCCGCCGCAATTGCTTTGGCGGCCTTGGCAATCTGCAAAGGGTGGCCCGTCACGGTTGGCTTGTAGGACCTGAGTTCGACGGATTTCACCGGCTCGTAGTCCAGTTGCGCCAAAGAGACGTCCATCGGCACATCGATCAGCACGGGGCCGGGCCGGCCCGTACGGGCTATGTGGAACGCCTCGGCCACTACCCTGGGAACATCCTTAGCGTTCTTCACGAGATAGTTATGCTTGGTCACAGGGAGCGTGATGCCGGTGATATCGGCTTCCTGGAACGAGTCTTTTCCCAAGGCCGTGGTCCTGACCTGTCCCGTCACGGCAACCATCGGGATGGAGTCCATGTAGGCGTTCGCTATTCCTGTAACCAGATTTGTAGCGCCGGGGCCGGAGGTCGCGAAACAGACCCCGACTTTGCCGGACGCGCGCGCGTAGCCGTCGGCGGCATGCGCGCCGCCCTGCTCGTGCCGCACCAGTATGTGCCTTAAATCCTTCCGGTCGTACAGCGCGTCGTATATCGGGAGCATAACCCCTCCGGGTATCCCGAATATGACCTCTACGCCCTGATCGACCATGGATTGCAGCAAAGCCTGCGCTCCGGTTAACTTCAAGCGATTCCCTCCGGGTAGTTGCCAGTTGTTAGTTGTTGGTTGCTAGCCGTCAGCCTCGATCGGGCGTTATTTGCAATGACGCCCGAAACAGAACTGAGGGATTTGAAATCCCAATATTCTGTTTCGCACGCGATGGCATATCGCGCGCGATCAAGTTTGCTAGTGGAGGTGTTGCTGTCCCAGGGACTTCAACCCTCACCCTAACCCTCTAACCCTCTCCCTTCCAGGGAGAGGGGATTACCATGTGCCGCCGCCCAACCTATGCGCCGCGCCATACTTTTCTAGCTCACGACGGCGCCTTTGCCGGCGGACGAGACGTTTTTCGCGTATCTCGCCAGATAGCCGTCTTTCACGTTAGGCTCTCTGGGCGTCCACTGCCGGCGGCGGTTTTCTAACTCGGCCTCATCGATCTGAACGTCCATCCGCTTCTTCGATATGTCTATACGTATAACATCGCCATCTCTCAGAAGCCCTATGGGGCCTCCGGAAGCGGCTTCGGGCGACACGTGACCCACGCACAGGCCGCGGGATGCGCCCGAGAATCGTCCATCCGTCAAGAGCGCGACCTCGGTCTCCATTCCCATGCCGGTAATGGCGGCGGTTGCCGTGAGCATCTCACGCATACCAGGACCGCCCTTAGGCCCTTCGTTGCGGACGACTATAACGTCGCCCTTGCTGATCCGCCCGGCGAATATCTCTCCGACCGCGTCGTCTTCACACTCGAACACACGCGCGCGTCCCTCGAACGTCCACACCGAAGGATCGACAGCCGACCGCTTCACCACCGCGCCATCCGGGCACAGATTGCCTCTTAGAACCGCGATCCCTCCCTGCTCATGGTAGGGCTTGTCTATCGGGCGGATGACATCATCGTTCAGTATCCGCACGTTTTCCAGGTTCTCCGCGAGGGTCGATCCGGTGACGGTCAGAACGGCGGTGTCGATGAGATTCTTTTTGGTCAGTTCCTTCATCACCGCCGAAACACCTCCGGCCTCGTTCAAATCCTCAACGTGGTGGTAGACCTCTTTGGCAGGATCATTCGACGGATGCGCCACGGCGGGACTGAGCGTGACGAGATGCGGCGTTTTTTCGCTGATCTCGTTGAGCGATTCGAGATCGAAATCCACACCCGCTTCGTAGGCTATGGCCGGAACGTGCAAGGTAGTGTTGGTCGAGCAGCCCAGGGCCATGTCCACCGCCAGGGCATTTGCGAACGCGGCGGGCGTCATAATGTCACGGGGGCGGATGTTCTTCTCCAACAACTCCATCACTTTCATCCCAGCGCGTTTAGCGAGTCTGAATCTGGCCCCGAAAACGGCGGGGATGGAGCCATTGCCCGGGAGTCCCATGCCGAGGGCTTCGGTCACGCAATTCATAGAGTTGGCCGTGAACATGCCAGCGCAGCTTCCGCAGCCCGGACAGGCGCACTCTTCCATTTCGGCAAGCTCTTCTTCGGTGATCTTGCCGGCCATGACGGATCCCCTACCCTCGAACAACTGTTGCACGGAAATGTACTTGCCGCGATAGCGACCTGCCATCATCGGGCCGCCGCTGACGACTATGGTCGGAATGTTGACTCGGGCGGCCGCCATCAGCATGCCCGGAACTATCTTATCGCAATTCGGGATCAGGACCAGGGCGTCGAAGGCGTGCGCTTTAGCCATACATTCGATCGAATCCGCGATAAGCTCGCGGGTAACAAGGGAGTAGCGCATTCCCTCGTGGCCCATAGCCAAGCCGTCGCAGACGCCTATTACGCCGAACTCCATCGGAGTGCCGCCGGCCATGCGAACGCCGGTCTTGACCGCCTCGCCGATCTTGTCGAGATGTATGTGGCCGGGAACGATCTCATTCCACGAATTGGCAACGCCGACGTACGGACGGTAAATCTCCTCATCCGTGTAGCCCATAGCCTTGAGCAGTCCGCGGGGCGCGGCCCTTTCGGTCCCGGTTGTGATCACATCGCTTCTCAAGAAGGTCCACCTCAGAAATGACAAAATACCTCTCATCCATCCGGGATAAGAGGTTGAAGCTCACTCCTGCCATGGTTTCCACCGATTTCCTCTTCATCGCTGGGACGCCAGAGCACTTGTTTAATCCTACCACAGGCGTGTTGGGATGGTCAAGGGCGCGGGAAGGCAGGGCTTACGCATTAAACGCCTGCCACTATCCTAGTCAGGAAATCGTTATCCCAGCCAGCCTTGTTTATCTTGCGCCTCACGCTAACGTTCTTGGACGACTCCTGCTTTATGAGGTTGTGAGCAATCTGCCTCAGCAGC
>JAUSGG010000033.1 GCA_030649165.1 Armatimonadota bacterium | reverse complement strand
CATGTACATCCCGTGGCCCATTCCGAAGAAATCGCCGATTGGGACTTCCACGCTCGGGGTTTCCTCGTCGTCCCAGTACATACGCAGGACGAATTTGCGCAGGTGCGCGTGGTCGTGGCTGCCGAGGGTCATCCAGATGTGTGTGATGCAGCCCGGGCCTGCCGCGTCGACCAGCGTTACGGTTTGATTCGGTTGGACCTCATTGAAGTCCCCATTTCCACCGGTGCGGTCCCAACTGGAGACGCGCATACGCCTTGCGTCGCGCAGGCGCGCGAGGTCACGCAGAGATGTGTGTCCGATGCCTTTGAATCCAGCGCTCAATATTGTTATCTCCTTCCTGTATTGTGCTTGTCAGCAACAGGAGCGATTATATGCCGGGAGGCAATGGAGTGTCAACGGCGGAAAGTGATGAGGCGTGCGATGCGGCGATTCACTACCTCACTCCGCAACGAGAATAGCCAATAGCACGACGAGTGCGCCGTTGATCGCCTGGGCGAGGAAGCAGAGGGGGCAGCGGCGGTGGAGTCTGCGAATCAGGGCGTCGACCAGATACGCGCTGAGGAGAAAAGCCGCAACGGACGCCGCCAATGCGTAGGGCAGCAGGGCCCGAGACCCAGTCGTCCATCGCAGCGCGCAGGCAAGGGCGGTGAAGGCGTAGAACGGCAGTCCGAGCAGGCTGTTCGGGAAGCCGAAAACACGAGCGTAGTGAGTATCGAGCAGCGAGCGACATTCGCTTTCTCGCATGCGGCAGACGGCGGGAACCAGGCGCGAATCCGGGCGCATACGGCCATATTGGACCAGCGTAAAGTACAAGCTGTCGGCAAGGCCGGCGGCCGAAAGCAAGACTATCAATGCACAGAGGATCGAGTGAGCCGTCATCAAAAAGCTACCCGGACTGAGCTCGCGCGGATCGACTTTCGTGGGCCCGCTGCCCTGAAAGCAGGGCTTCCGCCGCTTGGTGGTAAAGGAGGTAGTCCCTGACGCCGACAATCAGGACCTTGTCGCCGACCGCGTTTGTCATCAAGAGCGCGGGAGTTGACGTTATGCAGTTAGCCTCAGCCGCATGTTTGTCTTCGATCACCTCGCGCTCGAGCTGGTCACGCTGGCTCGCCAGGTCGCTCAGGAACCTTGACGTGTCGAGCCCGGCTTCCCCCGCGACATCGGCGAGGACATTGCGCTTGGAGCCGTTGCGTTTGCGCTGCATGACGTTGACCCTGAGCGCCTTTAGAAACTGCGCGCAGGCCGACATTCCCTGTCGCTCGGCGGCCTTCACCGCGATGCAGGCCGGCCACGTGGACTGGGGCGGGTCCTCGCTCCAAACACCAGGATCGATTGAAACCCCGGTTACGGCCCCTATCTCGTGCCATTTTTCGGCCATCTCGTCCGCGGTCCGAACTCGGGCCTCACGACCGGGCAGCCCAGTTACCCGGTCGAGTATTGGAAGCATCCGGCAGATCATCGTGGAGCGACCCATCCACTCGTCTCTGAAGCGTTCCATTGCGCCTTCGGCCGCGAAGCTCCAGGCGCAAAACGGATCTGTGAAATACTCGATGGCAATCTTTTCAGCCATTTAAGAGGTCCTCTCTGCTTTTTCGTGCTATGCCTACGTTACCCTACGGACAAGAAGGCAAAACAGTGAATGGCTGCTCGCTTGGACACGGTCTGCTAATGCCTTCGGCGGCCGTTCTGCGCTATGCTTCCCCGCCGGTCAGTCCGACAACTTCGTATTCATAATCGTCCTCGACGAAAAGCCGGTAACAGTCATCGTCGTGGAAGAACCGGTCGCCGACCTCGACTCCGCGGTCGGTCTGCTTCTGCATTTTGACGATGTATGGGGTCATGGCTATCGCGTGCCCACAATAATCGCAGATCATGGTATCATCACTCCATCCGTGGGATGATCCCCTATCTTGGGAATGCCCATAGAGACCAGCGGCCAAACCCCGCGGCCCGCCCCGATAACCAAGATGATAGGAGAGACTTACGACCTATGACTTATGACACAGAGCTGCCTCAATTCTCCGAAGGCGGCAATCCCAATGCCGAACAGCGGCCGATGGGCTCCGAGCAACCGAAGACTCCGGTCCGTACGATATTGAGATTCGGGATCGACATCGACGGGACCATAACTCGCGCGCCTAAGCACTTCAAACGGTTGATCGACGCGCTGCTCAGCTCCGGTAACGAAGTCCATATCGTAACAGGACGGGACGCGGGACGCAAGGCCGAAACGGACAACCTTCTGCGCACTTTCGGCATTCACTACACGTCTCTGGTGATGAAGCCTGTCGACTGGCCGGCGTCGATGCCGGACTACAAGGTAAAGGCAGTCAAGGATCTCGACCTGCACCTGCTCATCGACGACGAGGAGCCGAATTGCTGGGCCGTAGAGTTCAAGACGGGCGCTCTGGCGGCGCACATGCTGCCTTTTCCGGATTCTCTGGAGGAATTTGCCGAACCCGATGAGTTGGTGGAGCCGTAAGGTGGTTCATCGTTGGTGGTTGATCGTTGTCGGTTGACAGTTGACGACCTGTCCGACTCTTCCGACTCCTTCGACTCCTTCGGTTTATCCCATAAGCCTGGTTGCCAGAGGGCAACACGGGTATAATAGATGAGATAATAGCGAATGGAGGATTCGTCGGATATGCCGTTGTACTGCAGCATGAAGATTCTTGAGGGACTTGCCGGAGTGACATTCCCTGCCACGAAAGGCGAATTACTGGAGTATGCAAAACAGCACGATGCGCCCGAGGCGGCGGTAGTGATGTTGAACCAACTTGACGAGACGACATTTCAAGACGTCGGCGACATGTGCCACAACGCCGGCATAGCTTGCAGCATCGAAACCGCGGAGGCGCTGGCGGAGACGGAGTTCCCGGCCGCGAAGGACCGGCTCATCGCGGTAGCGCGCCTGCACCATGCGTCAGAGGCCGTGCTGCTCGCGCTGCAAGCGCTTCCGGAAGGACTGCTGTTTGGCAGCATCGAGGATGTCTGCAACGAGGTCATGTAAGCCGAGATCGTGAGGTTAAAGCCTCACGCTCCATCTCGGAAAGCAAGCTGAAGCAAGCTTTGAGTGACGGTAGGCCGCGCTCAGTTTTTCGGGTAATTCCTATACTATCCTGAACCGCGCGGCGCCCGCGAATTCGTCCTCGAACGCGAACAGCGCGGGATCCCCTCCAGTGTGGAAGAAAACTACCGTCCGGTTCCGGTCGAGCGCGCCGGACCTGGCCATGCTGATCAGCCCGGACATCGCCTTGCCCGTGTAAACCGGGTCGAGGACCAGGCCCTCCGTTCGGGCCGCCAGGAGTATCGCGTCGTTGCCTTCGCGGCACGGTATCCCGTATCGCTCGCCCATGTGTTCGTCAAGGATCGCGAAGTCTTCGGGAGAAAACGAGACACCGGCGGATATCAGCTCTGAAGACCCCGACGCCACGCGGGCTGCTTCCTTTTTGAGCGGTTTTGCCTTTCTGCTGACGCTTATCCCGATCACGTGCGCTTGCGGCAGAAACAGCTTCACGCCAAGCTGAAGTCCGGCGATTGTGCCGGCGGAGCCGACGGCAACGAAAATGACGCAGTCCCGGTCCGCCGTCCCAAGCTGTGCCGCCAGTTCCCGGGCCGCGGCGACGTAACCGAGCGCGCCGAGCGGAGTAGAGCCGCCTACAGGGATGCAATACGGCCTCCTGCCTTCAGCCCGTAGCAAATCCGCCTCCGACTCCATCAGCTTGTGCAATTGAGGGACCCTGGCGGTCGCGGAATAGCGCACATCAGCATCGAACAGCGTGTCCAAGAGGAGATTGCCGCTCATTCTACGAACTTCCGGAAGACCTCCAAGGAAGATTATCGCCTCCATACCGCATTTGCGCGCCGCGGCGGCGGTCATTCGGGCGTGGTTCGACTGCGGCCCGCCGACGGTCAGCACGACGTCAGCGTCTTGGCCGATGGCTTCCGCCATAAGATATTCCAACTTCCGCGCCTTATTGCCGCCGAGCGCGAGGCCGGTCAGATCATCGCGTTTGACCAGGAGACGTGACAGACCGAGCTCCGCTGCCAGGCGAGGAGCTTCGTCCAATGGTGTCGGCAGCGCGGCAAGAGCGATACGTGGAATGGTGTCAAGTGTCATAAGAAGGTGTTCTCCAAGGTATCATGCTTCGCTTCCACAGCGGGTAACACCTTCCCCTAACCGTCAACCGTCAACCAACAACCGTCAACTAACAACCAACAACCGAAAAGTGACAGAGAGGCTGCTCCGTGGTATAATAACGTGCGTGGGCCGCTAGCTCAGGTGGCAGAGCATCTCCCTTTTAAGGAGAGGGTCGTTGGTTCGAGTCCAACGCGGCTCACCATTTCTGTGTACGGACCACGGCGTAGTTTTTACATAATGGGGATGATATCCGCCTGGTCTCGCACAAGCAAGCGGCGGTTGAGGTCTGTGCCTACCGTGTAGCAGGAGCTGATTCCCGTCACCACCACGTATTGCCAGGCTGGGTTTAGCGTCACGCCGGCGGGTACTACACATTTGAGGTTAACGCCGGAGCCGTCATCCACGGTGAACGTCGAGGCGTCGACGAAGGAGAACTTGCCCAGGGTCCGTATAAGCAGGCCGATGTTGTTCAGACCGACTCCGCCGAGAATTCCCCCCTGCCCCAATCCCGGCGAGGGCCAATCGCCGCCCCCTATCCATTTGTTGTTCAGAGCGACCGGATCGATGGTCGCCGTACCGTCCGGGACGATGACTCCCGCCTCTATCTCTCGCTCGCCATCGGCGTTGGTTTGGACGACGCCGCTGAGGTCCAGCACGGCTCCGATGGAGGCCGCATAGCCCGTTCTGTGCGCGCGGATGCCGCTTTTCAGCGCGGGTTCCTGAACGTAGAACACATCGCCAAATGCAGCGGTCACAACCTTGTCGATCAGGGCAACAGGATCGGCGCTCGACGTTGCTTTGGCCTCCGGGATTGTTGCGCAAGAGCCTACCCCAAGAGACGCAACACTGCTGCTGACGGTTCCGCAGGAGTTGCTGACCGCGCAGGTGTAATCGCCGGCGTCAGTCAGGCTGCACGACGGGATGGTGTAACAAGAAGAAGTCGCCCCTGGGATGCTGTCACCGTTCTTGCTCCACTGGTAGCTGAGCGGCGGCGAGCCGCCGGCGGTCACGCAGAACGTCGCGCTTTGCCCTATGCAGCGGACCAGGCTGGAGGGTTGAACTGTGAATACCGGCGGAGCCAAAATAGTAAACCCGCCGGTGACCGTGGCCAATTGTCCATCCGGATTGGTCAGCGTTACGTTCCGCGGACCGGAGGTTGCATCTGGAGCAGTATCGAAGGTCGCGGTTGCGCTCGTAGAACTGTCGTAGGTCACTTGATAGTTGCTGATCCCATCTCCCGTGAGAGACACATTCAGCCGGTTTGCATAACCCGGTCCTGGATCATAGAACCCGGTTCCGGTAAGCGATAGGACACAGCCGGTCTGGCCCTGACATCCCACGGCGGCCGGGTTGTCCAAAGTGGGAGCAGGCGACGACAGTCGCGTGGTCCACGTACTCCAGATGCTGCTCGCCAGGTTGGAAGCGTATTCCTGGATGGTCCAAATGCTCATGCCGTCGTTCGGATCGAGGCTGGTGTAGCTGTAGTCGCCCCAGCGGTTGCGACCGCTGCCATCAGTGCGCTGATATGGCGCCTCGCCGGCCTTGATGGTCATAACGGCGCCCATTGCGCCCGCGGCGTCAGCGGACAGCCGTCCGCAAGCATAGGCCCCGATGTATTCGGTGGATTTGGAGCCGGAGAAGCCCATGACCGCGTGACCCTGGCCGTTCACCATCACTGACGGAAAGTAGTAATAGCGGGGATTGCTCGACGCGGGGTCATACACCCGTCCGCTCTGAAAGAGACTCGGCGAGACTCCGGACACGTCCAACTCGAACCACTCGCATCCGCATCGCGTCGCGCTGGAGCCTCCGCCGCTGCTGTCCAGCCCGACATTCCGGCAGGTCCACAAACGGTTGCCGCGGATTACCGCCATTTGCAGCCGGTCATCGGTCACGTTAACGGGGACGGAACTCCCGTTTGCCGGCGCATTGGGCGGAACGGCATAACCGGGGGTGGTTACGACGGATGTGGCGCTGAGGGTTGGGACTCCGCCGCTCCAGGTCAACCTGCGGTAGTGAATGTTGGCGCGGGTTGAACTGGATGAGCTTACGAACCACGCGGCGCCGGATGGCGGAACAGGGTCCTGGTTATGCGCGGGCTGTGGCGACGACCACATATCCGTGATGTCGCTCCACTGGTAGACGGCCCCAAGGCTTGGGCTTACAGCGACCAGTGAGGCTTTTTGCGTGGCGGCAATCTTTGCGACATCCGGCGAGAACTTTCCGAATATGCGCATTCCTAAGTAGACACCGTTGTCGTCAACGCCGAGCGTCTCGAAATCGGTGAAGAAGGTGTCAGGGCCCGACCTGGGTATACCTACCGGAATAACATACTTGTCCCACGTTCCGCCAATAGGGTCGCTCGTCCGAGAAACCGCGAGCATGATGTGATTGTTCGAGCCCGACGGCTGTCCAAACTCAAGCACCGATGCAAACCAGCGGTTGCTCCGCTGATCGAACAGGATTCGCGGATCGGTCGTGCTGTTCCGCGGATACGTCGTGCCGTCCACGATGACCGTGAAGAAGCTGTCAAGAGAGACGTGACTCAGGCGCGCGCCTGCCCTGGTATACACGGCAATCGAACTGTTGATTGTAACCACGAAGTGATTTGGCCCGATTGCGCCCATTGTATCGGGCGGTATGTAGCCGCCGAGAGTGTTGATCTCATCAAGCAGATTGCTGGTCATGAAGCCGGTGTCGGCCGTTTGTGGAGCGAGCGGCCCAGGCGGAAAGAAAGGAACGTCGGAACCCGGCGCTAAACGAGGGGCCACCTCTTCGCCCGTCGGGCCCCGAAACCGAGGAACTACGGGCATAGGCTTGCTCTTGACCTCTCTCGATCGTTTCGGGCCTCCCGGTCGGGTAACAGCGCTGATATCGCGCTGCAGCATCCGGTCCCACGTGTCTGAGAACGGCGGAACCCCGCTGCTGATGATCTCACCACGCAGGTCAACGGACGGGGCAGCCACCAGAGGACGCAGACAAAGCGCCGGGTATAACACGAGGCTGAGGCAAAGAATAACGAATCGCACGGGATGACCCTTCCTGCGAGCGGATGGCGCCAACCGCCAACCAACGATAGTCTTAAGGTCTTATACCACAACAATACACGGTTCCTAACCCCCGCGCAATAAGTCGGGTCATTTCGTAACAGTTCAGGAATGGTCGGTACGACTCTCCTCGCTGCTCACCATTTGGGAAAACACGAGCGTAATCCCCTCTCCCTTGAGGGAGAGGGTTAGAGCCTGCCCTGAGCGTAGCGAACGGGGTGAGGGTGAAAGTTCTCTCCATTTCTGAACTCTT
>JAUSGG010000030.1 GCA_030649165.1 Armatimonadota bacterium | reverse complement strand
GGACCTACAACATTATAGGAAGCTGAGCGCCAGCGAAGGATCTCGTATCACGAAAATACCACGTGAGGTTTGAACAGGCCCCACCTGGCGCAGTAGCAAAACAAGATTCTTCTCTTCGTTCAGAATGACAATCTCCGCGGCGCTGTTCGTGAATAATACAGGTTAGCAGAGATGGACCTCCCCTAACCCCCTCCCACGGGGAGGGGGAACTTGCCCCCTCTCCTTTCAGGGGAGGGTTGGGGTGGGGTTCAGACGGGTTATGCCTTCCACAAACGATACTCCTGGGGTGCGAAAGAGTTTCAGTTTCGCGGGAATGTCATTCCGACCGAAGTGGAGGAATCTGCTTTTTCCGGTTGCGTCACGCTCAAAAGCAGATTTCTCGACTCCACTGACGCTCCGTTCGAAATGACGATGCCCGGAAGACTGAACTATCACAAACTGTCACCTGCCTTGACTTGCTCCCGGCCACGGCGTACACTCGGAACAAGCTCAGACGTTTCGGCACGGGGGCGCACCGAAACAACGTTTGGAGAGATAGAGTGACAAAAGTCCCATTACAGAACCCAAAACCGGATATCGAGAACTTCGTCAAGGTCATTCGCGGCGAGACCGTCCCTCGCCGCCCGCCTCTCGTGGAGCTGTTCCTGGATTTCGAGATCGAGCGGGAAATATCCCAGACCTACCTTGGCCGCGAGTATCCTTTCCCGACCGGGGAACGGGAGGGCGACGCGGTCTATCTGAAGAATCGGATAGAAGTCTACTACCGGATGGGTTACGACTACCTGAGGGTCTCCGGTGGGCTGCATTTCCCGGGCAAGCTCCGGACCGCGGCCGACACATCGATGAACCTGCCAAGACAGATCCGCGGTTGGGCCGAAGAGGGGGTCGGCGTGATCTCCTCCTGGGCTGATTTTGAGAGCTACCCCTGGCCCGATCCGGCGAAATCCGACCTGTGGGCTTACGAGTTCGTCGCTGACAGCCTGCCGGAGGGAATGGGACTGTTCGTCTGTCCCACCAGCGGCTTTCTGGAAGTCCCGCTTGGCGGATTGATGGGTTATGAGAACTTGTGCTATCTAATCTACGACGATCCTGAACTGGTCGCGGCGGTGTTTCAGAGGACCGCCGAGGCTATGTGCGGATTGTACGAGCGACTGGCGGGGCTGCCAAACCTGCGCGGGTTGTTTCAGGGCGACGACATGGGCTACAAGACCGGAACGCTGATCGGCCCCGACGAGCTTCGCAAGTACGTTCTGCCCTCGCACAAGAAGCTGGCGGACCTGGCGCACGAACGCGGTTTGATCTATATTCTTCATTGCTGCGGAAGTATCGACGATATCATGCCCGATCTGATCGACGACGTGGGAATCGACGCGCGGCATTCGTTCGAGGACGAGGGCAATCCCATTCAAGACTTCAAACTAAAGTACGGCGACCGGGTGGCGGCGCTCGGGGGCGTGGACATCGACAAGCTGTGCCGACTGCCCGAGGACCAATTGCGGGCGCACACGCGCAAGATCATCGAGGAATGCATGCCCGGCGGCAGGTTCGCATTAGGCTCCGGCAACACGGTCTGCAACTACGTGCCCGTCAGGAACTACATGGCAATGGTGGAAGAGGGTCTCAACTTCGCGTGAAGCGGAAGAGCCGAAGACGCCCTTCATTCTGAACTTCTAACTCCTAACTTTCTACGTCAAACAGCCTGACGCCTTAACGTAACAGTGCTATCTTGCGGGAACGGCCTCCATTGTCACACCTATCGTATTGAGAACAGTCAGTTCCCGCAGCTCCGTTGTGCCCCGTTGTTTCGGGATTTGAGCAGTGGGGGGACGCCTGTGGCTTTCCCGGCGCGGTGTTTGCCCACTGCGGAAATCCCGAAACAATGCGTCTATTTCGCGTTTTCGTACCTTCGTGCTTTCGTGACAGATCGCAGTTACAGGGCGGTCGCTAAGATAACGCCCCGGTAAAACTCGACCGCGGTCTCAAGGTCCGCAATCGACACGAACTCCTGCCGCGAGTGGGCGACTTCGATACTTCCCGGCCCCCAGACGACCGTCGGAATCCCCGCGGCGTTCATGCGATTTGCGTCCGAGGCGTAGCTGACGACGCCGGTCGTGTCGTCCAGGCCGAGGAGGCGGCTGACTCCGGCTAGGAGCCTGACGCCGGGATGACAATCCTCGACCAGCGCCGCCGGCTGAGCATCGGACAATTCCGACATCGCGAACTCGAAATCGATGCCGCGGCCCCGCAGGTACTGCCCGACCAGGTCACGAGCCTGTTCGGGCGACACGCGCCTCGTCAGCCTGCGATCAACCTCTATCTCACACGAATCGGGAACGACGTTGACTGCCGTGCCGCCGCGAATCGTGCCGACCGAAACAGTCTCGGGGCCGAGCTTATCGTCGATCGAGCCCGCAAGCTCGCACTGGTAGCCCTCCAACTCCTGAACTATTCGGGCCATACGGTAGATCGCGTTGACGCCTTTGTCGGGGTACGCGCTGTGACAGGCGGTCCCGCTGGTCTCGATCCGCCATCTGCCGACGCCCTTGCAGCCCGTCACTATTCGACATTCCGTCGGCTCGCCCACGACCGCGAAATCGGCGCCGGCCGTCGGCGGTTGAGTCACCAAAGCCAGGCTTCCCTCGAAACCGGTCTCCTCGCCAACCACGGCCATTACAATAACATTATTCTCGATGCGGTCAGGAGTCCGAGCGACCGCCTCCAACGCGGCCAGCATAGCCGCCAGGCTGCCTTTGTCGTCGCAGGCGCCGCGGCCGTAGATCGCACCGTCGCGTTCGACCGGCGTCAGGAGTCCGGGGTCCGATCCGATTCCGACCGTATCCATGTGGGATTGCAGCAAGAGCGTCCCGCGGTCGTTGCCCTGAAGCATTGCCGCGCCGACGTTATACCTGCCCGGCTGGCCGGTTTCCTGGATTATCACGTCGAGCTTGAGACCGCGGATAAAACCTTCGACGTACTCCGTGACCCGCTGCTCACCGACCAGATCAGGCGGCAGATCCGTGGCAGACCTCGGATTCACGCTGGGCAGCGCAACTAGGTCTTTGAGAATAGTTGTGACTTTGCTCATTTATGCCACTTCGCAATCGAATGCTGAAAGAGCGTAACAGAAATAGCAAGTGCGTGCGACTGAACGGCCGGTAGGTACTCACTATTGCTTTCGAAAGAGCGACCCCACCCCAGCCCTCCCCTAAAGAGGGAGTGAGCCTGCTAACACGGGAAGCAGCGGTACATGTGGATCTTGAAAGCCGAGCCGGCGAGGGCCCACAGGCTGGACGTGACATAGTCACCCAGTACCAGGCCGAGAAAGAACGGCAAGGCGGCCCGATAGCCCTTAATCCCACCGTACCGCGTTATAAGAGATTTGCAAATCCACGCGATAAGAAACGGCATCCACAGCCAGTACATGGTCCCTGTATTGGCGAGCACGTAGCCGGCCGGGTGGAACGGAAACCAGACGAACTTGCTGCGCAAGTACCCCAGAAGAAAAGTAAACCCGGCGCCGAATGTCATTGCCATAATGCCCGACACGTCCGGCCTCGTCTGGCTGGCCATGTAGTTGCTCACCTTATCGAAAGGAATGCGGCCCATCATCGTGCGCCACGGCTCCACTTTGGCGGTTTCAGCGCCGTTACTATACCATACTGCCAGGCAAACGTAGAAACCGAAGGCTATGCCCAACACCATCGCGGCCAGCATCAGAACGGCCATGGCCCGCTGCCGCGTATGCGTCGCCTGGGCCATTTTCATCCCCTCGGCGTGCGTCGGCATCGGGCAGCATCTCATCTCAAGGTTGAACCAGTGGAAGTACGCCATCCCCACCAGCGCCTTCTGGGAGAACATAGAGCTGCCGATGGGCTGTACGATCGTATCCAGCGCGCTGAGGTCCGGGCCGAAAACCCAGGGAGGCCCGGCCTCCGCGCGAAGACGAGTGATAGTAGTGGCGAAGACCAGATACAGCCCGATATAGGCCGGCGCGATAAAGGGCGATAGTCCCATAAACGCGCAGAGGACCACCATGGCGACGAACCCGCCGACCAGCCCCCAAACGGCGGTTGGGTAACCCATCGGCTCGCCGGAATCGTCTTCGCGGCCTCTCCCTATTGCTTTGGCGAATACCTCGACGAGATGTCGCCGCGCGAGCCAGATCACTATCACGGCGATTCCGATAAACGCGCCGGTCCCCTGCTGAGCGAGGTACGGCGGCGCGCTGAGCACCCCTGCCCCGCCCTTCCAACCGATTGCCGCCGTAAACACGTTCTCGAACTTAGTCACGAGATAGAAGAACCAGCACGAGAAGCTTATGTCGGTCGAAAGCACGAACCCGAGCCCGATGGCCAGTGGGTAGAACGTTATCGGGAACATGCCAACCGAGTTCCACGGCGGCGTTGTAAAGTATTGTTCAAGTTCATACGCTCGAAGTTGTACGTACGGGAAGTTCGGATAGAGATAGTTGAGACTGTTCGTCGTCTCCAGAGCGGCGGCGATGAGGAACCCCGCCCACATCAATCTGTTCCGGAAGAAACTGGACTTGGGGGCGGTCATCTCGAGCGGAAGCTGCGCGATCGGATACGCCAGTCGCTCCCGGTCCATCCACTGCTTGCGAAGTATACTATTGATGCACATCATGCAGAAAAGCATGAGGAACAGAAACCCGCTCCACAGCAGGATCGGCATCTTCCACGCCGACCACGGAATGGGCTCTCCGCCTTTGTAGAAGCCGTCTATCGCCGACAGTTTCGGCATTATGTAGTGAGGCACATCGTTCAGGTATTTGCCCCATCCATTTTCCGGCGTCTTATAGTGCGGCACGGCCCCGAGCGTCGTGCACAGGAACTGGAGCATACCCATCCCGGAGAGAACGACCGCGACGGTGACCATCACGTAGATGGTAATCAGCTCGGTCTGGCTGAGGACCCACTGTGGTGTGATTCGTCGGACCCCGCTGTTCACGACCAACAGGGTGATCAGTATGAGGACCGGCGGCATCATGAGCGACGTTGAGGTGAGGTCGGTCTGGGACACTACGTCCCCGTACACGCCCCAGTACACACCCAGGAAAACGCCGACAACGCCGATGATTATCGCGCGTATGGTAATGCCGCGTTCCGCCGGCTTACCGTCGCGCGAAGCAAGATCGGATGGAAAACCATCGCCGACCGGTCTTTCCTCTATGCGTCTCACTGCCATGTCTGAAACGCTGCCTCCGGAAGCCTCTGTATGCCAAGAACTTGGAGGATGGACAGGATAATGTTCCATCTGAGACGCGGAAACTCCTGCGGCTGACGGCAATCCTAATCTGAGTATCGCCCCCTGCCCCTCCCCGTGGGAGGGGGTTAGGGGGAGGTCCATCTGTGGCTAATGACTACAAACGATGCTCCTGCCCTACAACCCTAAGACCCTAAGACCCTAACTCCTAAATCTCCAGCACGTCGGCGTAGACCAAACGCTTCGCGGTGGGCGCGACCGTCATAGCCACTGTCGACAGGCCCGTCTGTTCGGCGCGGAATACCTCGAACTCCTTGATGACCAGGCGCAGCTTTCCGCCTGCCGCGTCCGGGAGCTTTACTTCTCCGACCCAAACCGAGTTGTTCTGCTTCAGCAGCCCGGTGGGATGCTGAAGCTGGAACGCGGCGTCCTTGACCGGAACCCAGCCCAGGTCGCCTTCCGTTCCTTCCACCCGCTCTTCCACGCTGACTTCGACTTCGCTTGTGCCTTTGCCCGCCCCGCCCGCGTTGTAGGTTACGCCGGAGACTTGTACCCTTAGCTGACCTGTGCCCGTCTTTGTGATGGAGGCCGTCCGGTCGGGAGCCAACTGGGCGAACTCGGTGACGACCACCCGGGACAGATGGGCGTTGTCTATCGAGTTGGGTTGGTATCTCGCCAGCGCGAGACACACGAACGGGAAGTAGGACGGCCCGGCGTCGATCTCGATGTCGGCGTACCAGAGTTCTCGCTTCTCATCGTACTCCACCGGATAGCCTACTACCGCAACCTTGGGACCCTTAGGATCCTCGGTCGCCTTGACCTCCGCCAGGCTCAGGTTGTCCTGCGTCTTGGCTGAGTTCTTGAAATGCTCGAAGAGCGGAACTCTGTGGGTCGAGCCGGAATCCCAGATCGGATCCGCGCCCCACTGCGTCACGTAAGGCATGGAAGCCTGGTCCGGGACGGCCGCCGAGACCCGGCGCAGGACGCCGCCTTGGTCCGTCAGCACGACACCGAGCAATTCGCCGTCGCCCGATGAGAACCAGGGCCGCTCCAGGTAGACCCTCAATCCGCCTCCAAGCCGTTTGCGCGTGACGACCTGGCCTTGCTGCCTGGGGGTGTCCCATCCGAAGGTCGGAATGACGTAGACGACCCTGGGCGCGTCGGGCCTGGCGGAGCTTGGGATGTCTACCTCGACCGCCTGGCTGGTGCGGGTAATGTTCGCCTGGTCTCTGGTGATGATCGGCGAAAAGTACTCCCGAAACCGCGTCGTGCCCACGGCGGAATACCGGATTTTCCTGTACTTGGTGTCACCAAAGTTGTGACGCGTGCGGACGTACTTGACCTCGCTGTCTTCCCTGGCCGGCGTCCGCTCGAAAACCTGGGCGCTGCCGCTGATCTTGCGCCACGTCTTCTCCGAGATGGGATCGATCGGCTCCTGCCACTCCGCGACGAGATTGACCTTGCCTGTGCTCTTGCCGTGGATCGCGATGCTGCCGTTCAAGGTTCCGTGAGTCTCTCCGACGGCGATTTTCGCCCCTTTGATCTGCAAACCGGGAATCCTCAGCGGCTGCTGCACCGCGTGCACGAGCGTGATCTCCCGCGAAGGGGTAAACAACCAGTTGCGGCCTTCAAGGGCAATCGTTCGCAGTTGCGTCAACGCCTGCTGAGTTACGCGCGCGTTCGGGGTCGCCATGCTCGCCAGGGGGTTCACGGCCCGCGCGCGAGCGTCCGACGACGAGACGAAATTCAGCTTTGGAAGACGAACCTTCGGCCGTTCCAGAGGAGCCACATTAGCTGCCCCGGCGGCCTGTTCCAGCCAATGCCACACGCCCATCGGCTGCAGTTTCTCTTCCTTCAGATAGCAGCTCAGGTTGAACCTGCTAACCTCGGCCTTGGGCAAAAACACGGTAAGGACGCGATCGTTTTCGTCCCATTCCGGCGCGCCGGCGCCTTCCACCACCTTCAGTCGAAACGGGCGGGCTTCCGGCCAGGCGGTCTTGGGGTAGAACTCGATCTTTTCCGGGGAATCGGCGCCGGGGAGACCCGCCAGAGCCGCGCCAAGCGCGATGGGATCAGGCAGGTAAGGCAGATCGAGCTTCTCGGCCGGCTCGACCTCCTTCAGGACTCCGTCACGCTCCGTTATAGTCTCATAGTCTTCCTTCTTCAGCCCCGATGCGGCGTCGAACGTGCCGTGAGTCTCGGCCATCATCTGCGCGGTCTTGGGGGGCGCGATATGCCTGTCCGTGGTCACTTTGGTGGTCTGTTTGTCCTTCGCAGGCGAATCGTTGAAGCTCCTGATCACCAAATGCTCGACCGACTCGCCGGGCGAGGCGACCAGTGCGCCCGTGCGGGCGACAGCCTTATCCCCTGACGGCCTGTCGCCGGGGGCGGCGGGAGCCTTCGGGTCCTGCCTCAAGACCGTCACCGGCGACGACACGGGCTCGAACCTTGTGTAGGTTATCGGGTCGGTAGCCGTGGAGAAGTCGTCGGGATCGGGCTCGTCGTGGCCCGCGCTGTTGCCGGCGAGATCGACGGCCCTGGCCCGGAGGCGATAAGCGCGGCCAAAGCGAAGCTTCGGCAGCGAGCCGGGGACGGCAGCGAAAGAGGTTTTCAGCCGGAACTCAGCTCCGGGAACGTTCTCGATCTCACCGGGCTTGTCGTCCGTCATAATCGTTTTGCCCGGCCTCGGCGCGCACAGGCTCCATCCGGCCCACCGGAACAGGGCTTCGTGCACGCGAAGCTCGTCGTTGTGCGTCCCGTTGACCGGCGATTGGGTAACGGCGCTTGACACGAAGCCTTCGTCCTCGATCTGCAAGTTGACCCCGTTGTCAAGGAACTCGTACCGCCCTACCCTCCGGCAGAGCGACCTCCAGGCTTTTGACTCCGAGTCCCAGACGTCCACCCGGTAGCCGCGAAGAAGGTCGTCCGCGTAGTAAATGACGCCGCTCGGCGCGCCTCCCTGCATCATCGCGACCGCCTTTTGATTGTTGTTGAACGTCGTCTGCAGGGCGGAATAGACTTTCCTATCGCGCTCCTTCTTTACGACCGATATTCCCGCCGATTTCAGCGTAGGCAGGCCCGACCTCTCGCCCTTCCTTGCCGCGCTCGGAAGGGCGGACATGGCGACGTTGTTCGCAAAATCCAGGGCCTTTGTGGCGGCTGCGTCAACGTCCAGTTGCACGATGTCGAAGCCGGGATCGGACAAGTTCAGCAGCCGGCCTTTCAGATCGGAATCGGGCCTCGCCGCGGCATAGAAGGCGCCAGGGCCGAGCACGTACTTGGTCCGGCCCACATAGTCGCCGGCGCGCTTCTTGTCGCCCCAGAATGGAACGACTTTGACGGTTGTGGACGCGGGGCCGGCCGGGATATCCGGACGCCACGGAATCTCAAGATCGACGACCAGGCCGAGCTTCCGCATCAGGCCGGGGAATTTGCCAAGGGCCGCGAGAACGCGGTGGAAATCGAGATCCGGCGGCTTGATCTTGGCCCGTTCGGTGACCATCGGCGCGTGGAACATGTTGAACTGGGTGAAATCCTTTTGCGCGTCCGGCGCGGACCTCGATGGAATGTATTTCCGCGCCCGCAGCGCCGCGTGCAAATCCGTCCGCGTCTGCAGGCTCACGTCCTTTGGCACGACGCCCCTCAACTCCGCGGCCGCAACGTGCGCGGGCCGAGGATGAAAGGCGATTCGGCCGAACATGTCATCGCTCGCCAGATGACGGACCAACGGCAGTTCCGTGACCAGTTGCGGCTCCGCCGCGACGCTGAGGTATTTCTCCTTTAAGAAGGTTTGGACGTGGCTGACTGGATAAGACAGCACTGGCCGCGTGTGAAAATCACCGATTGTAAACGACTTCACCGGCGCGGCCGGCTTGAAAAGCGCCTTCCACAACTCAGATTCCGGATCGGGGCTGACCTTAATGACGTTCGCAATAGGCTGTACGCCTTCGAACTCTACACCAAAATGAATGTTCTTCACGACGGCCGGCCAATCTATGAAGCTGGGGTATTTGGACAGCGAATCCGCTGATCCGTCACCCCCCTGTTTGAGCCGTGGCGAGATGAAGACCGACACTTTGAGCCGCGCGTCGGGGCCGGTCCCGACAACGCCGTT
Source organism: Armatimonadota bacterium (assembly GCA_030649165.1). Taxonomy (GTDB): domain Bacteria; phylum Armatimonadota; class UBA5829; order UBA5829; family JAUSEB01; genus JAUSGG01. The sequence continues at coordinate 7,766 of JAUSGG010000030.1, read as the reverse complement.
GGGCAGCGCCGTCCACGTGATCATCTCGCTCAACAGCGGTCCCACAGCGATGACGGGCGCGGGTCTTGGCGCTCCGGCCTTTGGCCGCGCGGCGCCTCCGGCCGCGGGGCGCGCTTTGCGTGTCGTATTAGGTTTTGTCGCCATCTCAGCCTCCTTCTACAAAAACAACTCAGCCTTACGGGAATGCCGTTGAGTCAACGCAGCGCATACGTCGCCCCCCTCTCCCTGCAAAGGAGAGGGCTGGCGTGAGGGTTGAACCTGATTCTAACTTCCAACCTCCAACCTCTAAACGGGTGACAGGGGATCAAGCTTATATTCCCTATCGAAACTCACACTCCCCTTCTACGCAAAAGCCTCGCAATACGTGTTCCAGTTGGACCGAGTCATCAGGTCGGCGAAGCCGGGATCTCCGCCGCCGCCGAACTCCTTCTCAACTGTCAAATCGACGCTCGTGCTGAAGAATAGTATCTCGATCTCCACCGTGAGGGTGGCAACTCCGTACATCCTGCTCGGGCTTTCGTAGTGCGTCAGGGACATCAGGAACTCCAGAGACACGGAGATGAGTCCGAGAACGTCCAGATTTCCTCCGCAGCGCACGTATCCGCCTAGAGTGGCCAGTCCGTCTGTATAGGTGTAGGATATGCCGGCCATAACGTACACTCCGCCGCTCGCCACGCCGAGGTTCATGGAGTAACTGCCCCCGAACTCCAGCGCGCCGCCGATATGGGTAATGCCGTCGCGCGGGTTCATCGCAAGTCCGAAGTACCCGCCGCCCCCGAACATGGAGACCGTCAGGATGAACGGATTGTGCTGTTCGCAGAAATCGAACTGGAAACCGACGGGATCGCCGATGAATGGCAGGGTCAGCGCGGCTTTGAGCGAAATGTTCTGCAGGCTGAAGACGCCTATAGCGACGGTCGGAATGCTCAGCGTGTAGCCGGCCTCGATCTTCTCGCTCGTTACGTCCAGATACGGCGGATCGCTGAAGCCCGCGCCTTTTAGGAACTCCTCCAGCTTGTTGATGAACGAAAGCGCGCCCTTGAAGACGACCTTGTCGATGTCCGTCTCGACGTCGGGCTTCTTCCCGCTTTCGGTCACGAACTTGAGGTTCTTGAACCTGATCTCGACAAGGGACGAGATGCTCGGCACGAGGTCGATCGTGAAGTCTTTCAGCTCCGCCTCGATTCTATGCGAGGACGGCTCGGCGGCCGGGTCCAACTGCGTCCGACGCCACGCCTTGAGGGACAGTTTGCACGGAGCGCCGTTCCTGTTGTTGACGAACACCTCCCAGCTTCTGATGTCGCCCGTCGCCCAGGTGAGCGTGCTTTCCACGGCGGTCGGAAGCAGCTTGCCCTGCTCGTAGATCGGCTTGGTCACGAACTTTGGCACCTTGTCTCCGGTCTGCCCTGACCCGCCAAAGTTGAGAGCTTTAACGATCTTGTCGAGCGGCACGGACCCCAGCAGCATTGCTCCGCTGAAGAAATCCGAAGGGTTGAAATTTCCACCCGCGATGTTCTTGGCGTCTCCGCCTATCGCGCCGAACGCCCTCGACAGGCCGCCGATCTTGATATTGGGAGTGACGACGCCGGGGGCCTTGTCGGCCGAGCCGGTGAAACTGACATCCACCGGGTTGACCAACTCGGCGAAGACCTCTCCCTTGTTGTCCCCCGCCAGCCCGTGGTTGACGTACGCTGAGTGATACTTGATGGTCGTCGCTCCCGAATCGCCCACAAGCTGCTGCACCGCCGCGATCTTGACATCGGCGGACACCATCAGTGGCCAGAACAGCGGCTGGTTCGCCTTCAGGAGTTCGGCAAACTGCTGCTGGCTCGCGGTCAGCGTCAGCGCGCCGTCGAGCGCGCAGCTATCGGCTTCAAGCGTGGTGTCGCCCGGTTGGTCGTTCGGCGCAAAGGCCACATTCTGGCCGTGGAGCCGTACAGTTCTCCGGTCGGCATTGTCCGCGCCGCGGTAGGCGTTCCAGACGCTGAATATCTTCTTGCCGTCGAACGCGACGGCCTGGCTTACGTAGGCCAGAGGCAGGGTGAACTCGGAGAGCTTGCCCTCCCAGTCCTCCGCCACAACGTGCCACTGGAAATCCGACTGCAGGACGCGCGGCCAGAAGCCCTCGACTCCAAGGCCGCCCAACTCGCTGTACTTTGCCTCGTCAAGGTTCGGAGTGACCAGTGAGACGATCTGGATGCGCCGAAACGGGAAGCGTCTCGCGCCGTCCGTCTGCCCCATTACCGGGTACTCCTTCACCGGCTCGCGCACGATGATGAACTCCCGCTGCCGCAGAAACGCGCAGCGTTTCCCGGACGGACTATCCTGGAACTTGCGTTCCGTGATCGTGATCTTCGATACCCGGTGGCCGAAGGGGTAGAGATAGCCCTTCTCGACCACCTTTACAAACGTGTCGCGGCCCATGGCGGCATGGTGCTTCCACTCTTCGACCCCAAAGGACGGGTCCAACGCCTCCGGGCGCTCCCATACCCCGCGCGTTCGCATCCACGCGCCGAGCGAGCTCAGCATCAACTGCCCCGCTTTTACGGGCAGCGGTTCATATCCGCTCTTCGTGAAGTCAGAGGTCAATCCGACAATCTGATGCCGCCACCAGGGACGCAGAGACATGAGGAAGGCGCCCTGCTCATTGGCGTTCGGCGGGCTCTTCGGACGGTAATCGGGCGACCAGATAGCCCGAACGGTCTTCAGAATGTGATCGCCCTCATATACGGACCCATCCTGCCCCTTGACGCCAAGTCTCGTATGCCAGAGTTCGGTCCTGCCGCCGGGAGATGTGACCGCGTCGGGCGAGTGCGCCCACGAGGCGTACATATTCGGCGAGATAATGAGCCTGTAAGGAGCCTCTATTGCCGTGTGATGCGGCTCCGGCTCCTGGATGACCGGCCTCAGCGACAACCCCGGAATCGGCGACTGAACCTGCAACTGAGCGCTCGCGGATGCGTTCCGCGAGGCGGCGACGCCCCCTGGACGGACAGTGGACGCGGTCGGTCTCGATCCGGACGCTGAGACCAAGACCGGGCCGGAGTACGCCTTGGCGAGTTCCAGGCCGGGGCGCGCGCGTTCCATGGCGACTGCGTTGACACGAGGCGATAGCGCCGCTTGAGCCGGCGGCAGAGCTACCGGGGCCAGACTCGGATCGTAAGCCGTCCAGTTCAGGAGCGCGTCGAGCGTATACGGTATCTCCTGGGTCTTGCTCGGGACCGCGAAAACGAGGCGGCTCGGGCCGGCCAACCTGGAACCCACCGGCGGGTCCGGCGGCCTGGGATTGCCGGCGGCGTCCTCGTGAATCGCCTGCTCGCCGATGTGCTGCGGCGGGAACTGGACGACAATGCACGCGGGTTTACCGGCTTCCGTTCGGACGAGTTTGGCGGGTCCCCCACTCGTCTTCAGGGTCAGGTTGATGAACTCGAATTTCAACGCCAGAAGGTCTTGAGGCCGGATGACCGATACCGCGGAACTCAGCGGGAGTTGGAGGCTGATCTTTGGCGGCTTGGGCTTGGTCAGGGTCTCCCGCGGTTTCGGCAAGCGAATGGTCGGCTGGCTCGGTTTCGGCGCCGGTCTCGTGGGCGCGGGAGCGGTTGTCGCGGGTGGGGTCGTGGTGGCGCCGTCGGTTGGCCGGCGGATGATCTTGCCGGCCGGGATTGTGACGGTCGTCCCCGCCGGGGGCGTGACCGGTTGGGTCGCGGCGCCGATAAGCGGCGCGACGATGCACAGCAGCGCCGGAGAACATGCGACCCCCACCGCTTTGCCGTCCCTACCCAGCGCCTCGAAGTCAGGGGCTTCGGGAGAATCGCCCAGTTCCAGGCTGCAGCGCTCTGTATGGACCCAGGTCGATTCCTTTCCATAGCGCGCGATCAAAGCCGATTGCTCGCCATTTGCGTCAAATGCGGCGGCATAGCGCGGCTTTCGCAGAGGGATACGTAACCTGTCGTGAGGCGTCTGGAAGAACAGCCTGGACTCGTCGCTCTCGGTCTCCGCCACAAGCGCCTGCCGCATCGAGCCTGATCTGCTCTCACCAGCCTCGATGACCATTTGGTCGAACGGGCTGCCGGACGACTTGAAGCTCCATCCGTCCGGAGCGGGCAGTATGGAGTCGACCCGCCAGGTCCGCGCGCCGCGGTTCAGCCTGATCAGCGACCTCATCGGGCTCGGCTTCAGCATCACGCTGGGTTCGCCGGGATGAAGCGGGCAGATGGAGATGGAATCCGCTTTGATCTCCCGCCCGATTCCCGTTACCGCCGCGATATTGCGGCCCCGGATGCGGAGAACGCCGTCCGGGCCGTATTCGGCCTCTCCCGGACCGGAAATCGTGACGCGCCCGCGAACGCCCAGATCGCAGACGAGTGCCTCGGCGCCGATGCGGGAGCAGGCCGGCTCCGCTCCGTTCAGCCACCTGTCCAGCGGCACATCGGCTTCGAAACCGCCCAGGGCCAGACGCAGCTTCATCCTCCAGCCGACCACGCCGCGGGTGAGTTCCATCGTCATGTCCGCCGGCAAATGCGTTCCGGGGTGCCTGGCGCCGGTCAGCGCGACGCGAATCCGGTCGTCGCCCTCAGCAACATCGAGCTGGGGATTCCCCGAGAACCGCCGCGCGTCCAGAAACCATACTTCGCGGCCATCGAGCTTGAACGCCACGCGTTTCTTCTGCCGCACCAGCTCGAATGGCCCGGTGAGCGTCGCCCCTATGGCCTTGAGACCGGGCGAGGCCCCGATCACGACCGCGCCCGCGAGACCTAATACCTCGCGGCGGGAAAGCGTGACCTTCTCAAGGGGATCGGCGGCATTGCGTGGTGTGGTCTTACTCTTGGGAGGTCGCGGCAGAAGGCCGGCCCGCACAGAGGAGAGGTTCAGCCGATTTCGTGCCATGTCTTCACCTGCCGTTTCAGTCCTCCAGCCAGTCGGGGCCGGAGCGCTGTGGTCGGTTCAAGCCTGCCTGATTATTGTTGAGTTAACGTTCTCTCACCGATCCTCCTGCCTTATTACGTCGGGGCGTCCGAGATTCCCGATCCGGCGAGATTTGCAATCGCACGGGCTTCATTCCGCCGCCGTGTCAACATTTCGGTCATGCGACGCGCGGTGGGCTGTTTTTTCCCGATTTTGCGTTTTTCCGCCGAAAACGCGCGAGACCGCGGCAAAAACGAGAGAAACTGGTTGAGAGTTGAGGGGGGAAGGGTTGCAGGGTTGTGGGGTTCTCGCGGATATCGGACGGATAAGACGGATGGGACGTATCACACAAATGGACGCAGTTCGCGGACTTCGGCAGCGGCGCTGCGCTCTGCTACCGAAGGATCGGAAGCGGCCCTCCAGGTAAGATACCTGGAGGGATAGAATAGAACCCTCCCCCAAATGGGGAGGGGGCGATTGCGGTTGGTGGTTGCGGAAGCTGGCTTCACCGCGCCATTACCCAGTCTTGCTCAGGCAATAAGCATACAGCGCTTCGTAGACTATGAATTCGTGCTCCAGTATCTCGTGGTCGTCCTTGAATCCCAGGCGCCGGAAGCCTTCTGCAATGGCCTCGAGTCCCGGAGCTTCGGGCCGGTTGTAGGTCGCAAGGTCCGCGTCCGCTCCGTTGACTATCTGGGCCAGCAGCTTGACCGCCGGGTCCTGAATCCGATACTTCTCCACGATGGCGTCGAAGCTGCACATCGGCCCGTGATGGCCGAGTTCCACTCCGCTCACATCGAAGGGGATCGCGCTCTCTCGCTCGGCAGTCTCCTTAACTTCTTCGCTTGGAACGAAGATGAACTCGGCGTCCTTGTCCACAAACCTCTTGATGAGCCACGGGCATGCCACACGGTCTACTTTCACACCTTTGCGAGTGATCCACTTCATCGTGCGTTTGCCCCTTTAAGAGGTCGTCCGGCGCAGCGACCTTGACGCAATACTCTTCATTCGGTTAAATGTAGCTCATGTTACTTTGGCGCTACGGGCGCTGTCAATGCGCCTGACAACGTTACTAACTGACCTGACGCCGGACGGCCGGGTACTCTTCGGTACGCGTGTCCTGCGGCTGTTCGCGTACGGCCTGCTCTCGGTTATCCTGGCGCTCTACCTGACGGAAGCGGGAATCAATGAGCGCCAGATCGGGCTGCTTCTGTCCGCGACGCTTGCCGGTGACATTGTCGTTTCGCTGATCATTACGACCCGCGCGGACCGGATAGGCCGGAGGAGGATGCTTCTGCTCGGCGCCGGCTTGATGCTGTTCGCCGGAGTAGTGTTTGCTTCGACGGCCTATCTTCCTTTGCTTTTCATTGCGGCCTTTGCCGGGATAATCAGTCCGAGTGGCAATGAGATAGGGCCTTTTCTTTCCATCGAGCAGGCGGCGCTCTCCCAAACTCTCCCGGACAAGAAGCGCACCGCCGTCTTCGCGTGGTATCACCTCATCGGCTCCTTTGCCACGGCCCTGGGCGCGCTTGGCGGGGGTGTTCTGGCGCAGTCGATGCAGGCCGGGGGGATGTCGGCGTTGGAGAGTTATAGGACGCTGGTCTGGGTCTACGCCGGACTGGGACTGGTTCTAGGGCTGCTGTTCTCGCGGGTTTCGCATTCGGTGGAGGTCGTCTCGGCGCGGGCCGCATCCTCCGATGCCCCGGCAAGCCGCCTGGGACTGCACAAGTCGCGCGGTATCGTATTGCGCCTATCGGCCCTTTTCTCGCTTGACGCCTTCGCGGGTGGCTTCGTCGTCCAGAGCATCGTGGCATATTGGTTCTACGTGCGCTTTGGCGTTTCGCCGGCGGTTCTGGGCAGCGTTTTCTTTGGGGCGAACGTTCTAGCCGGCGTATCAGCGCTGGCCGCGGCGAGGGTAGCGGCACGAATCGGTCTTATCAACACGATGGTCTTCACGCATATCCCCTCGAACATATTGCTGATACTGGTTCCGTTGATGCCTAACCTGCCTCTGGCAATTCTGGCGCTGCTGCTGCGGTTCAGCATCTCGCAAATGGACGTACCAACGCGCCAATCGTACACTATGTCGGTAGTAACTCCGGAGGAGCGGTCCGCGGCAGCCGGGGTCACAAGTGTGGCGCGCAGTGTGGGGGCAGCGGTCTCACCCTCGCTGGCAGGTCTGCTGCTGGCAGTCCCCGCGCTGCTGAGTGTGCCATTCTTCCTGTCAGGGGGTCTGAAGATCGTCTACGACTTATTGCTCTACCGCGGTTTCCAGACTCACCAGCCTCCGGAAAACGTTGTGCAAGAGACGACCTGACAATCCAAGCTGATTGCGGTTACACCAGATGCGCCGAGCGAACAGCAGCAATCTGCATGAGCACATCCGCGCATGAGCGGCCTTCCTCGACCATCCGTTTCACCGCGGCGACGTGGCCTTCGACACGCGCAAGCCTTGCGACAACTTGTTTGGTTTGTTTATGCTCAGACATTCCAATCCCTTATCCCCCCTGGGAGGATGGCTAAGCAGTTTGTCTAGACCCGCGTGGTACTTCTTGTGCAGGCCGCTTGGTAGTTTCAGTAGCTTCTGATTTCTTGCACCTCCAAGATACTTGGGCCAAGCATGATGCAGATCATCTGCTTTCCTAACAATCTTGGCTGCAGCTTTGCCACCTTTGGTGATAGCTTTCGCCGCTTTCGCACCCTTGGCAGCCTTTATTCCCTTAGCCCGCATTATTCACGAACAACGCCCCGAAGATCGTCATTCTGAGCAAGTGATCCCGATGGATCGGGATTATTTCGGAAAGGAACCACCCCGTTGTTTCGGGATTTGAGGGTTGGGCGGCATACGCATGCTATAGCGG
>JAUSGG010000029.1 GCA_030649165.1 Armatimonadota bacterium | reverse complement strand
ATAGGTTTAACGAGGCCGAATCGGGTTCGCTTATCGCTGCGACCCACGCATTCGCCACATGGTCGCTTCAACACAAACATTACTGCCTGCTTTGGACCACTGGCTGATTGTCGAATGAGCAACTACAATCCGGCCACTTTCAGGCCGGTGTGTGAGCCAGACTTTGCTTGGCGCACCGAAAGAACGAAACAACGGGAAACATTCCATCCTATAAGTAAACCGCCTCTGGAGCGTCTGGAAACCTGATCGGCTCGAAATAGTGATTGAGCCGGGCAAGCTCATCCTTCGAAGCATCCCAGAGTGACTCTGTTAGTTGCAGATAGAGATTGCTTCCCCAACGCTCGACGAGACGACAGCCACTCTCTTTTCTGATTCTGTCTTCACCGCCTAGCTTCTCAGCGTGGTTTGAAGATAATATAGTTGCCCAGTTCGCCCGTGGAATCCATTCCTGGAAATGCCTCTTTAGCCGATGTGACTGGTAGAAACCTATTTCCTCTTCGAACCGAAGAAGCGGATGATCCTTTTGCCCAGTACGGCTGAAGTATAGAAATTCCTCAAGTGTGGCTTGAGGTATGAGCCCAAGAACCGCTGAGACGCGAATCCGGTCCAATCCGGTCAGGATGCACCCGTAGTCGACTTCCTGCCTGCAAACGATCTGTCTGAAATAGCCAATGAGATCCTCTTGGCGATACAGTTTACTCGGGCCTTCCAGGCTGACGGTACACACCCTGTCGTAGTTGTCCCCTAGATTGATATCAAACGTCAGATATGCTTCGCAAGGGTTATCAGGCGTGGGAGCGTTCATGTCGATCCGGCGGTCATACGCCCCTATGCTTCCCAGCCTACCGGCGGCAAATGTCTTCAGAAGGTCGGCAAGTGTTGTTGGTGTCACTTGTCGAGGGCGATTAACCCGCTCGCTCCCCCACGTCGTTGTCACGATCATTTCCATCTGCACACCAGCTACTTCCCCTTCTTTGTCAATCAGAGCTAGACGCAGTAACCGCTCAGTGACTTCGGGTTTGCCACACACGTACAAACCCGCGCCAAACCATACGTTCGTTTCTTCCATAAGCTCTCCCTACTCTCAAGGCTTGTACCAGAGTTTCTTAAATATCCACCCGTGTTCAGGCCCATAGAAGTTCTCGAGCGCCCCCATGTACTTTTCCTCTGCAAAACCCATAGCCTTCAGGCCTGTCGCGGTATCCGGCTTCAGCTCGTATATGATCTTGTTATTGTAATCAATCGCGTCAGGAAACAAGCGTGCGCCGGGCATTGCCTTTCCTACCGTTGATCCTTGAGCTTTGGCTACCGCGGAATATTCTTTGTGAGCTTCCTGTCCGCGTCTCACGGCTGCGGCGGTCTTGGCATTGAACATGCCTCTGTCCGAAGTGCCCGCTTTCACTGCCGGGCTTGCTTCAACAGCCTGCCTTTCTTTCACGCCGCTGCTGCCTGCAGCCGCTTTCCCGGAAGCGACTGACGGTTGCGACTTAGGGGCGGCTTTCGCGCCTTGGGCTGCCCGTGCTCCTCTGCCAACAGGCGTCATTCCTCGTGAAGGAGCCCGAAACCAACCCCTACCATCCCACCCCCCATTAATCGGTGGGGTCGAACGTGCATATTGCCAGTTATCTGGACCAATTGAGCCGTACGGGGTCTCTTCAGGAACATACATACCCGTCGGATCCACGGCGCCGACAGGGTTGTTCTCTGCGTACACATACCAATTCGTTCCATCCCCCGCTGGGTCCTTACTGATGAACCTTCCAATTAAGGGATCATAGTACCTGACCCCCAACAGCATCAAATCCGTGTCGGCGTCCGAATAGTAACCCTCCTTGCCGACGTACTGAAATGGCGTAGGCGTCGAGCCACTTCTGGAAACGGCGTTTCCGAACGCGTCGTATACGAACTTGTCGGTAGTGACGTAGCCGGACGAATTGGAGAAAACGGATGTGCTTCCCAGTCTGTCGGAATGGAAATAAGAAGGCGACCCACCCTCCGGCGTCTGGCTGATGCCGGGGTTGTAGTTGATCGATGCGTTGCCGGAGGCGTCCAACTCCTGGAACAGGTTTCCGCCGATCTCGACGAACTTTTTGGTCGTCTGGCCATTGTCGGTTCGCTTAATGCGATTGGCGAGGTCGTCGTAATCGAAGCCGACCGTCTTGCTTGGCAGCGCGACCTGCGTGAGGTTGCCGCGGTAATCGAAGGTGTAACCTGTCGTGGCGGTCCCGACGGCCTTGCTCGCCAGATTGCCTGACGCGTCGTAGTGGTAGGCAGTTACGACGGAGCTTGGCGATTCGGTAGCCGTCGTCAGCCTGTTGTCGTCGTCGTAGACGTACGAAACCGAATTGCCGCTGCCCTTGTCCCAGGTCAGCCTGTTGCCGTTGGGATCGTAGTCGTACCAATAGCTGTAAGGGACTGTTCCGGTCCGCTGCTCGCTCAGAAGCTGAGACAGGCCGTCGTAGGTGTAGTTGACGGTATTGCCGCCGTTTTGGATTTGGAGGGCGTTTCCGAGAGCATCGTAGCTGTTGTACGACCAGGAATCGATGAGGCTTTCGCTGACGTTGTAATGGTTGACCGACTTGCCCAGGCTTCTGGCGTCCATGTAGGGGAGTGTTGTAAGGTCCGTATCCCAGTAGGCGTAAAGAGTGTACGCGCCGTTTGGGTAGGTGGTCTTTGACGGCCTGCCGCGGTCGTCGTAATAGAACATGGTTGCACCGCTGCCTATCGCCTCTACGACGTTGTAGAGCTTGTCGTCACGGTAGTAGTTGTAGTAGTAATCTCGGAGCGTAGTCCCCGAAGTAAGCTCTTTGATCTGGATTCTCTTCTTTTGGCCGGAGGCGGTGTACTCATAATGCGACCGGCGGTCCAGATCGTAGAATCTCTCATCCGCCAGCCTACCGGCGGTGTCGTACGTGTATTGGAACTTGGGATACAGGTTGTTCTTGTTCGGCCCGCTCTTGACTTGGGTCAGCTCGCCCCGAGAATTGTACACGCGTTTAATGTACTTGCTTTGGCCCACGAACTCGGTATCCGTCAGCCTGTTAGCTTTGTCGTACTCGTAGGTTATCACCTGACCGCGTGGATCAGTGGTTTTTTTGACGTTGTCGTTGGCGTCGTACTCGATGTAAGCGCTTGTTCCTGACGGGAAATCCGCCGACGCCGGCGATTTGGTCTGTATGAGCCTGCCGAGATTATCGTACACGTATTCGACCACGGTCTTCTTGTTGACGCCGTTCCTTGAGACCTCTACCTTCTTCAGCCTCCCTACATAATCGTAGGTGTAGTTCGTATGAATCCGATCAGGAGTCGCGTTGTGATTCTCCTGGCGTTTCTGCAGGAGCACGTTGCCGAAATGATCGTATTCGTACTCGGTAACGTAACCATCGGGGTCGGTGGTCTTCTTCACTTTCCCGCCCGGCCAGAACTCGGTTACGGTGGCCAGCGACCGCGGGTGGGCCGCGGTCCAGGCGTAGTACGCTCGACCGACCTTGTCGTAGTCCCACATGAGTTTCGCGGGCCGTACCGTCGAGTCCAGTGACGGAAGGGTCTGCGACAACTGGTGTCCGAGAGGCCCGTACGTGGAGGTTGACACTCTCCCCATTGGGTCAGTCGTTGTCACGGGGTATGCGTGGTATTTGCTGTCGAAAACGGATTCCACGACCGGCGCGTTGCCGGAGCCGTCGGCGGAGTAGTACGGCCCCGCACTCTTATCGAGGTTGCCATACTCGTCGTAGTCGAAATCCGTTATGACGTCAATGCGTCCGGGATCCACGGTAGCCTTCGTCAGTTGGCGCTCGCTGTTGTACAGGTAGCTGACCTTGCGGTCAGGAGACGCCGTATTCGCCGGCTGTTGCACGCTTTCGACCGTGTCATCGGTGTTGTAGTTCAACTGCGATGTCTCGTGCAGCGCCAGGTTTTCCATCTTCTTGAGCCTGCCGCGATCATCCCACGTGTACTTGGTTCGAACGCCTTTCGCGTCTTGCTGCCAGTCCAGGCGGCCCCAGTAGCCTATGGTTGAGATGCTCTCGTCTTTGAATTTCCCGGTCCAGTTGAACCGCTCGTCGTAGTCTATTGTTCTACCATTGGCGGTGTTCCTGTGTCGTATTGTGCCAATCCGGAATCCGTGCCAGGGCAAGAGTCCCCACTCGTTCCTGATTGACCCAGTGGAAACACAGTTTTTCCACTGGGCGTGCCAGTAGATAGTCTGCTTGCCCCGTGGATCCTTGACAAGGGTCTTCCTGATATATCCGCATGATCCAAAATCTTTGTACGTTTTCTCTTGTTTCGCCGTAGTCTTCCTGCCGGAAGGATCGATCAGAATTGTCGATGTGGATACCACTTCAGACGAATAGAACGGAGGAAGCGTACTGTAGTATTCATCCACCTCCAGTTTATAGTCGTACCTCCAGATATCGGTAGTATGATCGGGACTGCCGCTATTCAGCATAATCTTCTTGATACGCTGATATTGGCGCTTGTAGCCGGACTCATCCCTGTAGTCGAATTCCACCGTGGATTGGGTGTAGTTGTAGAATTGATCGCTGGCTTCAGATGTATAAGGAGGATCATTGTTCGTGTAAGCTGAAATTGAGGTAGTGTCCTGGGCTTCACCCTGAAGCCTTTGGTTTGGGTGAGGGAACTGAACCTTCCTTACTTTCAACTCGTCATTGTACAGAATTCTCGTGAGATTCCAAGTTCCGTATGGTGAAGGGCTTTGGACTGCATTCAGTAGAATATGCCCACTGGAGAAATGCTTATAGTAGAGATGGAGCTCTCTCTTGCCATCCGGATCGGTGATGCGCGTCACTCGCCACGACTTTGAGCCGGCGTAACGAAACGTTATCCGCTTGCCTGTCGCTTCCTCTTCTATGTAGGCCAGCCGGTAGCCGTCGCTTTTGCAGTGTTTGAAGTAGTACTTGATGTGCTCCCTGTTCTCGATAATGTAAGCGTTTTCGGTTTCCGACTTGACGCAAGTGTCTGTTTCCCCATCATATAAGCTATCGCCCCTCGTCTTGAATGGCTCTTGCACGTTTTTCCTGATGAAGAGCTTCTTCGCCCCGTTCGGATACTTCACGTCGACTTTTATTTCCTCGCCTGACTGGTCGATATTGAGGCGGATATCGTACGAGTTCGCCCAAAAAGCTTTCGCGCTTGAGTAGATCAACGACAGATCCACAGAAAGATTGCCCATGGACGTCCACTGAACAATTGGCACAATGGTTCCCATGCTCATACTGGAGAGGTTCAAGCTGGTAAACGGCCCGAAACCCATGGAAGCCTGCGCGTCGGGGAGACGCGGGTTCGATATTGGAGCTTCTAGGGACGGCGCTGAGGGAGGCGACTGAGGCCCAACACATGGCTCGTAAATGACAGACACGGTAACAGAGGAATTGGGCGTTTCAATATGTCCTGCTTCGTCATAGGCTCGCGATTTGATTACAAACGAGCCGTTGGCGCTGACGGAATGCGAATATGCAAATACGTTCGTTCCATTGGCATCGTGCCAAGTAACGCCGTCATCGAAGCTGAGTTCAACTTTACTGATTCTGTTGCTCTCGTCAACAGCGCTACCATCTACAACGATCTCGCACCCCGTGAGTTGAGCGCCGTCTATTGGACTGTATATCTGGGATCTCGGAGCCTTTGTATCTACCACAACGTTCACGCCCGACCCCGGCGTCTCCGCTTCCTGCGGGTTAGCGCCGTTCGTAGCGCGCGAGATAATCGTATACTCGCCGTCTTCCGCGTCTTGCCAGGAGTATGACCAGGTAGACCAGTTGCCGGGACTTCCCGGCGTCGCAAGCCGCCAAGTCGCGCCGCTATCCACGCTCACCTCCACCTTGTCTATGCCGTAGACGGGGTCGGAAGCTGTTCCGGATATGGTGGAGGGAACGGCGCTGACGAAAGACCCGTTTGCCGGCGACGTGATGCGAGACACCGGCCCGGTCGATTCACCGACGTCTATGGTTCCAAACACCTGGGGATTATCTTCGTCCGCGACGCCGCTCTTGGTCACCACGGAGAGAGCCACTGTCTTGACGCCCGCCGCGGCTGCTTTGAATTCGATGCTCCAAGTGACTGTGAGATCGGTCGTTCCATTGTTGGAGACGGACGTGTTTTGGAGGTACACCTTCACCTGGCTGTTCTCAAGGACGTTTTTCTCCGGATCGGTAGACCCCGGAGTATAGCCTTCGCCGCCAAGCCATTCGCTCGCGTCATCGCTCAATAGGCTGCAAGTGTTTTGCGTTTGATCGTAATTAAGACGGCAGGCGGAGACCGCGTCCAAAGTGGAGTCATCTATCAGCAACTCGGTGATACCTATCTGCCCGTAGCCGCAGTGCGCGTCCCGGTAGACGGCGGCAAAGGGCGTCGCCGCTCCGATGGCGACCAGTCCGGCGTTGGGAGCCACGGAGATATTCTCAGGTGGGCTGGTGTCATCCAGCACGGTAAACGCGTATCCCAGTGCGCTCCAGGGCCCCCAGCCGAGAACGTTGTGCTCCCTGACGAAAACGTAATACGTCGTGCTCTCCGCCAATGCCACGCCGCATACGATCTCACTCTCTTCCCCGGTAACGGTTCCCGATTCCCAAGATGCGGTGACTTCCGGATCATCAACAGTACCGACCTTCACTTCGTATTGGTCGTGGGTTTCACCGTCCCACCGGATGATGGGAATCAGACCAGCGCGCGCGACCCCCGACGCGGGTTCAGCGACTGTCGGCGCGGCGGGGGCCGCCGCGAACACTCTGACGAGAAGGCTGGCGGGCTCTTCCGGCTGAGGGTCGTCCGCCGGACTGCCGGCGTCGTCCACAGTGAGCTTAACGACGTACGATCCTGCCGCGGTGTAGGTATGGCTGACTTCAGCGCCCGACTCCGTCGCCGTCGTATCTCCGAAATCCCAGACGTAGCTGGATATCGTGTCGTCAACGAAGCTGCAGCCTGAGCCGACGCCAGACGGAGGATCCTGGTCCTCTGAAGGGAATTCCGGACATGCGCCGCTGAAATGCACCTGCCAGTTCACGCCCACGTCGATGCCGTCCGACTGCCACGGATCGTTTACGGAAACCCTCGCGCCGGCCGCGGCTTGAATCGGCGGATTCGGCATTGCCGATACTTCTATGTCAACATAGCCGTTCGCGGGCGGATCGTCCAAGAGGTTGTACAAGTCGTCCGCGTTCAGCCGTATGTGCTTCAGTCCCGTGGTGGAGAAGGATAAAGTCACGGCGCTTTGGTCCCTGCCGTCCACATATTCCGTCCCATCGATGTACCACGTGAGCTTGTTCACCGTATCGTTCGCCAGGGCGCAGGTCTCGGACTGGTCCATGTCGCTGCAGGTCGCGGTGATGGTCACAGTCTCGCAGGTGTACATAGAGTTCGTTGACGGCCGCAGTTTCACGGATATCGGGGGGTTCGAGCAACCCTGCGGCGAACCGCCGGCAAAGGCCGGCGAAACGCGCAAGGCCAGGATACCTATGGCGGACAGAATCAGGAGTAGTTTTGCGACAAGGGAAACGGTTGTCGAAGATCTGCGCATACGACGCATCCTCACATTCCTCGGATATACAGGCCGCTCCAGCGCCGACGGAGTTTCACGAGCCTGACTATAAGCTCGCACGTCATGTTCCAGCGGTCATATTTAACCTGAACAGTAAGACGATGTCAATGCCTTTGCGCAAAATTTACAGCAAAACGGCGACAACTCCGCGGCCAACCGCGGGAACTGACTTGGATGATATTCGATGGCCTGATCGTTTGAGACCGTTCCCGCAAGATAGAAGTAACGTGGATGGTTGATGGTTGTCGGACGGGTCAGACAAGTCGGACCCGTCTGACTCCCTCGACTCGTTCGACTCTTTCAACCAAACTCATTGACGCTCCCATACGTCTCAGCTATAATTGGGCAGCGCAATTCTTACCTGAGGAGGCGTTTGCATGAGGCTAGTTCGGCTCCTGTTCTCCCTTTGTCTATTCGGTTTATTTCTTCTTCAAACACTTCCCGCGTACGCTCAGGCAGACCAGCCGGAGTCCGCGCCCGCGGCTTCGCCGGCCCCGCCCGCGCCCGCGGCTCCGGAAACTCCGGCCCCTGTGGCGCCGGTGAAGATGGACACTGTTCTGCTGCGCAGGACGCCGGCGCTCGATGGGGCCATCGAGCCCGGCGAATGGGATGCTTTCTTCCAGGCCCAACAGGCGGATTATTCGGCGACGGCATTCGCGAACTGGGACGAAAGCGGCGTCTATATCGCGGTCCAGGCGGACAAACCGACGGATTTGATGGTGACGCTGGATGCGCGGAACGACGGCTGGTTCCACGGGGCGGATAACTATCTGATAAAGGCCACGACCGGTCAGGATGGCGCGGTGGCCGTGACGTTGGATAGATACGATTCCCACGATAAGATGCAGACCCCGGGCGCCACGCGCTCGCTCGACCCCGTCGAAATAGTCTGCAAGAGCACGACAAAGGCCGACTCGGCTGTCGTCGAGATGGCTCTTCCCGCCGCGGCGCTGGAAGGTCTCAAGATCGCGCAGAACGCCAACATAGGGCTGCGCGTGAACGTGCGTCCGGCGGTCGAGGGCGGAACCTGGACTCCAATGTCGCCTCTTGGCGACGTGGAACCGTGCAGCTTGTCGGACCAAAAAACGGCGGCGATGGACCAGTTGGGCGTCTCGATGGTCTTGCAGGACAGGCGGGTAGTGCCCGGTCAGAAGCTTCAAGCAAGGCTGTATATCAAGAACAAGAGCGCGCAGACTATGCCGCTGGATTGCTACGTCGTCGGCGGGGATGGCCGGGCGGCGAAGTATATGGACAGCCAGAGGGTCCGACTGGAGAGTCTCACGGCGGGACAACAGATCAGGCACAAGTACCAATCCAAGATACCATCCGACATGCCTTCAGGATCGTGGGCGCTCGGCGCGGAGGTGCGGGCCGCGGACGGGAAACGGGCGGGAGCGGCGCTTACCTCGTTCGAAGTTGTCAAGCCGTTCGAGGTCTCAATGGACGTGGGAGACGACCCTATGTTCCTCGACACGGAAAAGGGACGCCTGATATCCGTCAATATCAAGAACCGGACGCCGGACCGCGTTCTCGGCGGCGTGACGATTTCCGTGCCGGAGGGCTGGCGGCTGAAGCCGAACCTGGTGACGCGCCGTTTCCAGATCAACGCGGAAGATCAGAGCGCCAACGTCAGTTTCCGCATGATTCCACGTGCGGACGTGAAGCCCGGAGAAATGACTATCCAGGCGCTGGTGAAAGTCAACGGCGAGGAGTTCTCCCTGGGTAAGAAGCTGACGCTCGCCCAGGCGGAGCGGTGACGGAAGGGTTGTTAGGGTTTTAGGGTTTTAAGGGTTCTAAGGGGGCCATGCTTGTAAGGATGGAAAGGGCGTCGGAGTCTCGCACTCCGACGCCCCTTTGCGTTGTCAAGGCGCGCTGCGATTTGCTGGTTCTACTTCATTTGCAGAACCTCGGTGGCCGTTGATGCTGCTCCGGCGGGCGCGAAGGCCTCCTGCGTCAGCGGCTCAAGGTTGAAGCCAAGAAACAGCATAACGTAAGCTGCCACATAAGCGGCTATCGCGAACCTGAGCATTGTTCTCACGAATCGGGGCTTGAACCGTCTGGAGTACTCGGCCACGATGAGCGGCATCACTACGAGCAGGAGCTTGGCCCCCACAAATGCCCAGACGCCAAGCTCAAGATAGTAACTCATTATGGGATTGCCTTCGGTAAACCTCCTACCGGCCGTCAATCCGAGAGTGGTGGCAAGGTCCAGAAGGCAGATAGCCATCAATATCCAGGTTTCTCTCATCAACGACATGGTTCTCATCCTCGTGGTTGGTCACTACTATTATTCCCCGATCTGGAGGTTAGAAGCCGGAAGTTGGAAGTTAGATGAGTTAAGCTTTCACCCCAGCCCGGTTTAGAGATCAGAAGTTAGAGGTTGGAAGTTGGATACTGGATACTGGACTTGACCCCACCCCTCGACTCCCTCCGACTCTTCCGACTCCTCCGACTCCTCTATTATTACTGACGCATCCGCCAGGTGTTTAGTTTTAGCAAGCATTCGTAATAATGGTTCTTTTTTTGAGTTATTTGTGTTCCGAGGGAAAATCATCGCCCGTAACCGTTTACAGGGGCTATTTCGTGTGCTACAATTGGGCTGGCGGGAGGCAATGGGGCTGCTCCGCGTAGTATAGCGCGCTAAGGTGTGGTTCTCAAGGTGAGAGTCATCGAAATCCTGTTCTACGACAGCAGCTAAGGTGTGGTTCTCAAGGTGAAAGTCATCGAAATCCTGTTCTACGACAGCAATCGAGTCAAGCTGGTAGTAGAGATGCCAGACCCCAGCAGATACTCGACGCTGCATGCTCCTCACATACCGAGGCTGCTTTTCAAGCTTTTTCCCCATCTGGCCAGGCACCGCTGCGAAAACGACAACGGCTATACGTTTCGCCGCGAGTGCCAGGAGACCGAAATCCCCCACCTATTAGAGCACCTGATTATCGAACTGCAGGGACAGGCCCAGAGGGTCAGCAAGCTCAAGGGAGAGACCCAATGGAACTGGCGGGAGGATCCCAAAGGCCGGTTTCACGTCTACGTCGAATACGACAACGAGATGCTGGTACTGGGAGCAATCCGCACGGCCGAACGCATAATCAACGCTTTGGACAGCAAGAGTCTAGACGATATCGACACCGAGGGCGAGATAACGAAACTTCGCCGTCTGGCCGCGGTCGGAGCAGAGGTCTGCGGACCTTCATTCTCTCCCGATGACGCAGCGCCGGCCCATCCGGCGGCGCTTGATATGACAGGCCGTGAGGCCGGAGTAGCCCGCGGCGAACAGACAGACGAATGAGTCGCGGGTTACGCGGTTTCGGCATTTGAAATGCCGAAACACCGGAAACTCCAACCCCCCGCGGTTCACATTATCCTCGATCGGGCGTTATTTGCAATGACGCCCGAAACAGAACTCAGGGATTTGAAATCCCAACATTCTGTTTCGCACGCGATGGCATATCGCGCGCGATCAAGAGCGCGATCAAGGACGGACCAGTAAGGCGCAGGTTACGCGGTTTCGTGTTCGGCCCCCGAACGTTCACATTATCTTAATAAGCTAAGCAGTTTGACAGCCCCGCGGACCACGGGTATACTAAATTACCGTCTACGCCTGCTCAACGTATGGGTCGATGCGAGGTCGGTCAGACATGAAACGGCTGCTCCACACGAACAGCATTCGCAGCAAGCTAACCTTGTACCTGCTCGCTGTATTCCTTGCGCTCAGTCTGCTGCACTGGAAGACCTATTATGTCGGCTACCAGGACCAGCAGCAGTTGATCCAGTCGACGCAGGAGCAGAGCAACAGCGACGCCGCTCGCATGGCCGCCCTTGCCATCGACAGTCTGACGTCCGGAACGGCCCGCGTGCAAATGGCGGCGGCCCCGTCTGTGCTGAGTCGAGTAGGCCGTCCCGCCTCGGCCAGCCGGTATCTTCGATCCATCTGCCGTACGGACGAACACAGCCTCTCTTACAGTTTCCTATCGCCGTCGGGAAGAGTCACGGCCAGCAGCGACGCGACGTTGATAGGGGCCGATCTCAGCGCGTCTGAAGACGTCCGTATCGTGCTGCACGGGCAGTCTTCGAGGCTGTCCGATCTTCATCTGTCAAACGGCAGGCGCTGTTTTGCTATAACCACCGCTGTGCGGCCCGGCGGAAAACTGAGAGGCATGATGCGCACTGAAGTGAGCGCCGAAGCGTTGGCCGAACTCCTTGTCCTCAAGACCTCTCCCGGGGCGGTGGTGGTAGCCGTAGACCGCGAAGGATCGAGAATTTACGGGAAAAACGGACTTCAATCGCGTCTCGGACGAGGCAGCACGGAAAGGACACGTTTTGTCAGGAAAGCGCTGTCCAATCGCGGGCCTTCCTTCGGGTCCTTTTCGACGACAGTCGACAATGGCCGGCTGATAGGCTGCGCGGTTCCCGTGCGGATGGGCGGCTGGGCAGTTATTGCCGCTCGCCCGGTGGAATTCAACACGGGCCGCGCCGCGGCGTATTTCACCCGGGGGTTCTACTACTCGCTTATCTGCACCGCGGCGATACTGATCGTGTTCTGGTGGCAGTGCGGCTCTTGGCTTACGGGCAATCTGCGCAGGTTGGCTCGCGTTGCTTCCGCTTTGGCGGTGGGCGATCTGGGTAAGCGGGTCAATATCAAGACAGATGACGAGCTGGAGGTCTTATCCACTTCGTTCAACCGTATGGCCGACAGCCTGCAAGAGCACGAAAAGCAGGTCCGCAGCAAATCCGAAGCGCTGCAGGGGCTCCTTGACGTGTCGCGCGTGGTGACGTCGTCCCTCGATCTTGGAACGGTTGTCGCCGGCATATCACAGGCCGTGGCCCGGCGATTCGGCGCGGAGTCGGTGGCGGTCTACGTCTACAACGAAGATGTGAACCGGCTGGAGTTGCTGGCTTGTCACAATTGCTCCAATGGGTCTTCCGACAACCCGCCGGCGGAATGGGAGGCCATGGCGTCCAAGGCCCACAAGCGGAGAAGCCTGGTATCGGTGGAACCTGCTGAGGAAGCGCCCGGTTTCGGGACGAGGGCGTCCCGAAACAATCCCGATGCATCGGGATCGGATGCGCGGGAGGCCGAGGGTCCGGGTCTGATCGTCGCGGTCCCGTTGGTGGCGAGCGACCGGCCCGCGGGCGTTCTGGTAGCCACATTGCAGCGGGAAGACGTTGCGGATGACGATTCCAGAAACCAGTTGCTGGAACTGCTGCAGGCGTTCGGCTCGCACGCCGCCGTGGCGCTGCAGAACGCGCAAGCGCACGCGCGAACGGAAGAGGTCTCGATGAGCCTGGCGGCCTGGCTGGATGAGCTGTCCGCGCTGCGCTATGTTACTGAAGGCATTGCGGCGTCTCTCGACCTCAGTGAGGTCCTGCGGACGCTTGCCCGCCTGACGTGTGACGTTATGAAGGCGCAGTCCTGTGCGATCATGTTAATGGACGCCGGCGGCGCGCTTACGGTCAGCGAAGCGCACAATCTGAACCCGGCCATGTGGAACGATTGCGCGTGCCGGATAGGCGAGCCGATATCCGGTCTTGCCGCCGCGCGGAAGCATCCAACCTTGTGCCGGGATTTGCTCGAAGAATACCCCGATCACCCGATGGCCGCACAGGCCGCCGCGTCGGGCTTGCGCGGGTTTCTCAGCGTTCCTCTGATCTTCGGCAAGGAAGCCCTTGGCACGATCGATATCTGGATGGCGGAGGTAACGGATTTTACGGCTTATCAATTGGACCTTCTGAGTTCGATTGCGGCGCATTCGGCAATGGTGATACAGAACGCCCGGCTGTTCGGCAAAGAGTATCGCATCGCCGAAACTCTGCAGAGCGTGTTGCTGGCGAACATTCCAAGCCGGTTGAACGGCGTGGAGTTGGGCTGCAAGTATGTTCCGGCTCTCGACGAGGCGCACGTGGGCGGGGATTTCTACGATGCTATTCCGCTGCCCGGCGGCAAACTGGGGGTTGTCATAGCCGACGTATCCGGCAAGGGGCTCAGCGCGGCGGTGCACACCGCTATGGGGAAATACATGCTTCGCGCATTTGCCTACCACCTGCCGGACCAGCCCGCCCGAGTCCTCGAAATGGTCAACGCCGCCATTACAGGTTATGGGGAACTGCGGTTCTACATATCGGTGTTCTACTGCGTGATCGATCCGGCCTCTGGTGAGATGGTCTATGCCAACGCCGGACATCCGCCCACCATCTGGATCAGCGATGACGGCTTGCGGCAGTCCCTGTTGTACCAGACCGGCATGCCGTGCGGATTAGAGATGGAGGCGGTCTACGAGCAGAAGTCGATTCGGCTCCAACCGGAGGACCTGCTCGTGCTGTACACAGACGGCCTGATGGACGCCAGGCGAGGCGCGGAGACGCTGGGGATAGAAGGCCTGCAGGAAATATTGTTCTCCGCCGCCGAAGAGCGCGATCCTCAGGCGATAGTGGAGCGCCTGCATACGGAGGCGCTGCGGTACGCGGAAGACGCCGTCAGGGACGACATGGCCATCGTCGCCGTTCGCGCATATCAGATCGGCGGCGGAGGCGATGTCGATCCCGGCGAAAGCTGGAGCGCGCGGGAGGGCGGCGAGCAGCCGCGGACTTTGGAGGTAACAGATAATGACCGCTGAGCGCGAAATCGGAGTTCGGATTGTCGACATCCCCGAACCAACGGTGATCGTTGACGGAGATCTCGATTTTACGTCGGCTCCGCAGTTTGAGCAGGCTGTCGATTCCCTATTGCGCCGGCGACCGGGGATCGTCGTAGAGCTGAGCAACGCTGGCTTCATCGACAGCAGCGGAGTGGCGGCCCTCCTGAACGCGCACAGGCAGGCGATGGATGCTGAAAAGACCTTCGAATTGCGGGGAATCGGCGACCAGGCGCGCAAGGCGCTGCGGATAAGCGGATTCGGCCAGGTGTTCGGAATAGATCCGCTTCGAATGGAAAACGTCTCTCTGCCGGACCCGGCGATGCGTTCCACGCTCAACCGCGCCAACTGGCAGATAAGCGAATCGGTGGTAGTGGGCCGGCCGCTCCTTGTAACCGAGCTGAGGCAAACAGCAGTGGAGGCGGCCAGGGAAGCCGGTCTGTCCGAGAGCGAGGTCAGCGATGTGAAACTTGCCGTGGGCGAGGCGCTGACCAACGCGCTGAAGCACGCGGCGCGCCCGGGCCGCGACCGGATAAGGCTGCGCTGCCTCGCCTGCCCGGCCGCTCTGGTGCTTGAGATATCGGACCAGGGCCGCGGCTTTAACCCCGACACGGTCCCGACTCCGATCTCCGGGGTCCTTCGGGGCGGCGGGCTTGGAATCCACCTCATGCGATCTACGATGGACGAAGTGGAATTCACGGGAGACGAGCACGGCAGCAAAGTGCGAATGCTCAAGTGGATTCACGGGCGGGACGAATAGAGCCGGTGTTTTCGTCTATAGTTCAATAATGGCTTTAACCGTACATCGAAAAGATCCTTGCTTGAAAACACACCTGCATCCGACCACGCTACTCAAGGCCACATCTTCCAGAGCTTGTTATCGTTGTAGTAGTCGTAGTGTATGACCTTGTCGGTGACCGCGTTCTTGCCGTTGGTCTTTGTAAGAACGTTGCCGACCGCGTCATAGGTGTAGGATTCCCACGTGCCGTCGGGATACGTGGTCTTCTTCAGCCGGTCGTTCTTATAGTACTCGTAGTCCGTCGCGTGTCCGTTCTGATCGATCAGACTCGCAAGCCGGTGATCGTAGTACGAATCGTACACGTACTTGACGGTTGCCGTTATGAGAGCGACGCCGTCGCCCGCGTAAGCGTTCGCGGGTACCGGCCCCTGCGTCGGCGAGCCGACGCCGCGGGTGATGTTTTGCAGCGTGTTCCCGCTTATGCCGGAGTAACCGATGATCTCCAAACCGGTTCCGGGACATATCACTTCGGGATTCTCCGTATTCTCCTCTTTGTAGATCAGCACATAGCCACTCGTAGGCCAGTTCTGCGCATTCGCGACCGTGAGGGTCTGGCCGTTACTCGGGCTGGGACTGGCTCCGCCGGTGATGTTAGCGGAGAGAGTGGTTTTCAGCGTCGATGTTACGTCCACCTGCACGCGCTTCTTCTTGTCGTAAACCTTGTAAGCCCGCCGCCCGTTCTCGTCTTCCTGCCAATTGAGCCCGCAACAGGAATAATTGCTCTTCGTGGAGGGATCTGTCTCGGGGTCGCTGCCGTAAACGGTTTGGATCACGCGGTCGAGATCATCGTAGACATACTTGACCACGTTGCCGTTGGGATCGGTAACCTGGTCGCGGCGGCCTTTGGCGTCGTAGTGGTAGCGGGTGGCTTGAGACTCGTCGGTCATTCCGGGAGCGTGAACCGATGTCAGAAAACGGCGAGTCTCGCCATTCTCAGTGGAATGGTAGTCCGTTTGCTGTCCTTTGCCGTCCTTGCTATAGAGCAAGTAGCCTTCCTGGTAGAACATTTCGCTCGTCACGCCGTACGGACTCAGGGTTCTTGTCAACTGCCCCTGCTGGTTATACTCATTCACCGCAAACGCGCCGGACACCCTACTCCCCGACATAGATGAGATCGACGGAGTGTCGTAAGAGGCCCTATCGATACCGGTGAGCTTCTTGGTTGACGTATTCCGTCCGGTGTACTTTATCAGTTCTATGTCACCATCGTAGTTGGTTACCAGTACCACGCCCTGGTCCGGAAATCCATCTACGCTCTCCAGTGTGAGATCGCCACCGTCGTTGGGCGATGGTGGACTACCATTCGTGATGCCCGTTGCGAGAGTTGTTTTTGGCGAAGGCTCCAGCGTTGCTCTGAGGCGGCCCTGGGCGTCGTTTATGTAGTGCCAGGTACGGCCAAGCGGGTCCGTAAGCGACTCTCTGACGTGGGTGACCGGATTGTAGGTGTACGAGGTGACCTTGTTGGCGTCAGCCGCCTGCTTCTCCGATATCACATCCCGGCGAGTATCGTAAGCGTACTCGACAACGGTTTGCCCTTCCTCGTTTATCACCTTGCCGAGGGCGTCTCCGTTGGGGGCGGTGACGTGCGTCTTACTGAGAGTCTTTGCCGGATCGGCGGTGTACCGCTTGATCTCCGTCTGCCAGTTCATGTCATCCAGAACGAAGGCCCAGGTCTTGTCTTGCGGGTACGCCTCATCGGGTCCCGCCTCGTACGCGCCATCGACTACCAGCGCGGCCGTTTCTACGCCGGACATCTTGAACCAGTCGTAGCTGAACTTCACCTTCTCCATCTTGGTGATGATCTCGCTGACATAGGGATTCTGTATATGCTGTTGAACAAGGACCGGATTTTGGCATTGCCACGTAATGGCGAGGATATCGTGCAGCGTGTGGGTGGGGTCCTGGGCCGCGCGATGAATGCCCTTCAGCAAGTTTGGAGTAACGCTGTCGTCCACGCTCGTATACGTCATGAACTCGACATCATCAGGAGTGCCGCATGCCTCCCCGTTGACGAACACAGTCCCGCTCGGCGGGAATCCGGCGACACTTCCGACTTTCAAATCGCCGCCCTCCGCTGGGTCCGGCGGATCTGCCGTTACGTCCTGCTCAAGCGTGGTCGAATGTGTCGGCGAAACATTATCGTAACTGACCTGTTCAGATATCTTCGCGAGTTCCATGGAGGTTGATGACACGGCTCGCGTCACGCCCGTGAAGCGGTCAAGCAGTTTGCCGCTATAACTCATACGTTCTCCGTAACTCACAACCAGCTCTCCAGACACTGGGAACCCGGCCGTGTCCTGCACTAGAAGGTCTCCTCCTTCAGCGGCTGGAATGACCGCCCCCTTCAGTGAGGCTACACCGACACCCTGCAGAGCGGCGGCCCGCTGCGTTCCCTCCTGGGCCCGCTGAATACCGGTGAGCGTGTTGCCAACTCCATCCTTTCCCGTGTAAGACATTATCTCAGCGTTGTTCACCTTCACTTGCCCGCTGACGGGGAAATCGGCCACGCTTGCCAGGGTTAGAGTCGTGAGATCCTCGGTTCCAAAACCCGTGGCCAGCGTGGATTCTGCCATAGCTATTACCTGCGCCAGCTCTCCGTGGTTTTGGCATTCAGAGCCTAACTGCGCCCTGGTTATCCCCCGGAGCGTCACGCCGTCTGAGTCTTTGGAGTTGTAGTGCATTATCTCGGCACCTAACTTAATGAAACCGTGGGATGGGAAGTTGGCGGTGTTATCGAGCACAAGGGTCTCAAGGTTGTCGCAACCATAGATTGAACCAGACCACGTCGACGTAGCGTCGGGCGTCGTAACGTCCTGATCGAGGACTGTCTCGACTGGTCCGCGATAGTCCATGACGCCGTAAAGTATCTGCGACGCCACGCCGCCCATATCCGTGATCTTCGTCAGGTTTCCCGAGTCGTCGTACTCGAAATCGGCATGCCGACCATCCGGATAGTCCTGGTCCGTCGGCAGCGTGATCCGCTCCACCAACTCTGCGATTCCCGGCCTGGAGGTCAGCGTAAGGGTCGTGACTCGGCCGTTCGCGTCCTCAATCTCGTCCAGCTTGCCATCCGTGTAGTGGCAGGTAATACGCTTCCCCAGTTGATCTTCTATGTACTCAATCCTTCCTTCGGCAGGCAGTCCCGCGTCCACGAAATAGTACTTCGGTCCGCCGAGATACTGGTAAGTCACCACGCCGGAGACGTACGAAATCGTCTCCCGGTCGCCGTATGTGCCGAGCCACCCGTCAAAATCGAACGGCGGCCTGTATCTATTTTCGGTCCCTCCATAAGTCGGCCCCCACAACCAGGTCTCGATCCGCCCATCCTCCAAGTGAAACTGCAGGGGCGGGTGGTCCACGGGGTCGCCGGGTAGGATAAACACCCGCATTGTGTACAGGCAGCTCCAGCCGTTCCCAAAGTTGTACCTGTTCGGGTTTTCGTTGTTATAAACCAGGTCGAACGACACGCCGGGTCCCTGGCCCGGATTGTACCATATAGGCGTATCCTTGATTATGAGGTTAAGGTTATCCGTGTTGACCTTCCATGTGGGGCGGCCTATACCCGATGTAGTCACGCATGTGGGACAGGGCGGAGGGCCACCCGAGCTTCCGCACCCACTGGCTCCCGGTCCCGCTGATCCCTGCCGGCATCGACAGTCCGCGCTGGCTCCGATGCAAGGATCGTTCCCGTCCCTTTCCCTGCAGCAACCGCCAACGATCGAGGTGGCCTCCGCGCTCGCCAAAAGCGGCAGGCCGGAGATGGGGTCGAAGGTCAACGCTTTGCCCGACCATTCGTCAACCAGGTCGGCCAGCGCCACCTCGCGCCTTCCCCGGATCGAGTCGCTGGTTACAATATTGCCGTCCTTGATATCGAGGACCGCGATGAAGTGGTTCCCCCGAACGTGAGCGAGTATGGGCAACTTCGCGGTTATCAGTTTGTCGATCGACATATCGACTGTCTGGGCCTGTACGCCGAGTTTCTCGGCCTGGAGCGCCAGGTCGTAAAGGGAAACGCCGTTCTCGCCCACGTTCATTTCGCGGGCTTCATACGCTTCCCTGGTTTTCCCAAGCGACCGCAGGCATTCGGCGAGAGCGACGGGGCCGCAGCGGATGAACGCCTGGCGGAAATGCTTTCTCTTCGCCAGCGCCCGAATGCGGTAGTTGGCGTATTTGAACTGGTCGCCGGGCGGATTCATCTTCAGGATGGCGCCGTACTGGCGAATCGCCTCGTCCGGGTTGTTTGTCCTCTCGAAGATATTCCCCAGACGTATCTTGGCCTTGATGTCTATCAGGCTGCCCGGATGCTTCTTGACGAGATCGTTGAAAATCGCTTTCGCCTCATCATACTTATGCGTAAACACGGAGTTGCAGCCTACGTGCAGGTCGGCCTCCGCCGCCCAGCGGCTGCCCGGATGCTTCTTGGAGAACTCCTTCAGCATCTTAGTGCCCTCATCGTAGCGATGGCTGAGCCATACCTTGAAGGCAGCATTGAACTCCTTGTCTTCGTCGCCCACGACTTTTTGACTCGTCGGCGCCAGAATATTATCGCTGCTCTCGGCGAAAGCGGCATTATGGAGCAGGCAGAGGCAGAGTAACCCCGAAAACCCTATCAAGACTCTTCTTCTCATCGCTTCATCCTTTCCATCAGATCATCGGATCTTCGGCGTACGACCACAGCCACCATTGGGTCACCGTCCTGGCAATGAACACTGTCTTGCCGCCGCACGTTACGTTCTTCCACTTCACTTCTTCCCTCCACTGTATCAACGGTCACCGCTAGGCCGTCTTCGAAACGGCGGAACCACGATTCTGACCGCTACGACAGATATGGAACGTGCGGAAACGAGCGGAAAGCGGTAAGCCGTAACAGACATCACTCGTCTGGCTGTCTCTCCTCTTCTTTCCGTCCTCGCCATATGTGCAAATACCAATAGACAGGCATTGAAACAAAGCCCATGGACAGCAACGCTACGGCCCACAGAGCCTTCTTGTCCTCCGGCAGCCCGACATTTCTCCATAAATGAACGAGGTAAATCGCCACCAAGATTAACAAAAGCAGCATCATCCCAAGATGTATGGGTAAGAGCGTTTCGAACATAACCTCATCAGACAACGCCGCGTGCCTGTGTTGCGGAGGTTGTCGATACGACCATATGGTCAAAAACATCAACGACAGAAATCCGAACATATATGCTAGTGGCACAAGGCTGAGGACACCAAGTACAAACGATAACAGTTTGCGCATACAGAATGCCTCCTTCGTGGATACCCACAACACAGCTTTCCGCCGACGGACTATTGGGCCGATTGTCGACCAAACAACACCTGTTGCCACTGCACGTCCTGCAATTCCACGTGCCACTGGAGACGCAGCCACCTCATATATCCTTGCTCGTTGTATTCTTCGCTCGAAGCCACAGTGGTTAATGCGCGTGGATTATACTGGTAATGTGCCCCCAACAGCGGCAGGCGTACGCTCCTCCACCAAAACCGACCCCAACCTGACCACAGAAGAAATCGCTGGAAAAATCAATCTGGCCGCCGACGACCGGGCCACTACCGCCCACCGACCAGCCGCCGGCAAGACAGGCCAACTGCCTGGTTATGCACGCTCCAATGTCGACTGATATACCGGCATAAAGTCCAAGGCAGACGCAACCATAGCAGAGCCTGATGCTCCACGCCTCCGGACAATTGCTCATCGGATCATGGCACAGATATTCTGAGCAGCCCCCGCGGCCGCCGATACCGGGCACGAACCCAACGTCAAAGCCAATCTGCGTGCATTGGTAGAATAGCCCGGTAGGGTCTACACGATTGACCGGGTCGCCGTTGACGTAGTCATAAGATCGATTGCCTGTCTTTTGCCTGACTGGATCTGCGGACAAGAAACGCCCGACCTCGTCAACATAGTACCTCGCTTTTAAGTGACTCAGCTCGGTTTCTGGATCGGCATAGTACCGGTATTGCCCCGCATAGGCAAAACTCGGCTGACCCGTTCCGCCGAGGTAGGCGATCAAAGTGCCGTAAGCGTCGTATACTAACGCCTGCACTACTGTCTGCCCGTCATCATCCATTATCACTCGCGTACTGCCGATGCCATCCGCGTGGTAAGTCGCACTATCGGTACCGGTTATCTTGTGCAGCAAACCAGGGCCGACATACGAGACCGTGCTTGCTCCAGTGATCTCCTCCACCACCTCGGCTCCGTCGAGGACAAACGTAGTTGTCGTGCTGCCGGAGGTCTTGCTGATACGGTTGCCGTCCCCGTCATACACGAAATTTACGCTGGCTTCGTATGTCTGCTCCCATTGGGTCAGCCGGTTCCTGCAATCCCAAGTATACGTACTCGTAGTACCGCTGTAGACATGCGTAAGCGTGTTGCCCGCATCGTCGTACGTGAACGTGCCGGGACCGGTCATCTTGTTTGCGTCGTCATACGAATAGGTAGTCGTGGCCCCACCCACTATCTCCCAACTGGTCCTGTTCCCGGCGGGGTCGTACGCGAAGTTATACTCGTAAGTGACACCGGCGTCTCCGCCATTGTATGCCGTTCGTGTCTCGTGAACTAAGCGGTAGAGGTCGTCGTACTCGTAATCTACCTTGGCGTTTATCCTGTTCCCGTCCGGCTTCAGGATGTTCTCGACAACTCTCGTCCTATTGCCGCTTTTGCCCCAATCGGTCGGATCGTACGTATAGGCGAACTCAGCAATCACCGTGCCGTTGGACTTCTGGTTGCTCAGGGTCGTAAGCCAGTTCCGGCTGTTGTAGCTGTGGACGGCCTTGGTGCCGTTCATGTACGTGATCGTGTTGACCATACCGTTATCGTAGTAGGTGTACGTCGTGTCGTGGTTGAGCTGGTCGGTGACTTTGTCCAGCAAGCCGCGGATATTATAGTGATAGCTCGTA
The DNA here is from genome assembly GCA_030649165.1 of Armatimonadota bacterium. Taxonomy (GTDB): domain Bacteria; phylum Armatimonadota; class UBA5829; order UBA5829; family JAUSEB01; genus JAUSGG01. Next base: position 9,271 of record JAUSGG010000029.1, on the reverse strand, counting down.
ACGTGTTCGGTCTGAGCGTCCAGATGGACGTTCATCTCGCCGCGGTTGCCGTTCTCGTCGTACTTGTAGGCCACCCACCTGCCCGAGCGCGTTACTTTGGCGGCGCGGCCCGACATGTCGTGCTCATAAGAGGTGATACCGGTCGGGTCGATCATCTGCGCGCCTGCCGTTCCCGTCGTACTCGTACACAACCCCGCACGTGCCCACGCAATCGACAGAGACGTCCACGTACTGGCTGACAGGGTCATCGTCTCGCTCTCCGCTGTCACCCGGGCTGATGCCCTGTATTCCGTCATCCACCGTGCAAGTTACCCGTGCGCTCGTGGTCGGCGTTCCCGGCGCTACCCAGATGACGGACGGGCCGGTGTTGACGCCGTTCTTGAAAGAGCCCGCTGTAGCCGTCCACGTGTAGCTGAGTTGGTCGCCTACGCCGAAGTTCCCGTTAGGACAGGCCATGTGGTCCATGTCCGACGCCGTCGCGGCGCAGGTCACTTCCTCATTGCAGTAGAAGGCGCTGCTGTTGGCGGAGGCGGTAACGGCGCATTGGATGTTGGTGGTGTTGCTGGTACTGCCGTCGTCCCAGACACAGTTGGCTGCCACTACCGGTGTTGACGCCGCAATGGCTATTCCGAGCGTGAAAGCCAAGAGCAGGAGCGCGAATTTGTGGTTCGACATGTCCGAGCGTCTCATCTTACCGACATCCCCTCCGTTACCTCAGACCCTTATAACCCTCAAAACCCTAAGACCCTAAGACCTTTCCCCCAATTATGTCTGCTCGCCGCATATATGTCAATACCATCCGGACATTTTTATTTACGGAGACAGATAGCATCGGAAACAGGTAATATCTTGACTCGACAGCGTGACTGTGGGTATACTGAGTTACTGTTTACTTGCCAGTCGGGAATTCTTATTTCGAGGGGTCGAGAAGATGAGCAACAAGGCCAGGTCTATCGTATTTTTCGCAACCGTGTTTGCTGCAGTGGCGTTCGCGTTTGTGCTGCCGGGCGCCGGCTTTGCCACGACGGAAGAGGATGCACAGTCGAGCTACATTGTGGGCAACGAGTTCGCGGTCTTGGGTCAGTTTCCGGAAGCTATTCAGGAATGGCGCGGGCTTCTGCTGAGCTTCGACGATCAGCCGCGGATTTGCGCTAACGCGCGGCTTGCAATAGGCCAGGCGTATCACTCGATGGGGCAGGCGAATCAAGCCAGAAGCGAGCTGCGGGATCTTGTCAGGGACTGCCCCAGCTTCGAACGCCAATCAGCGGAAGCATTGATCGAAATAGGGAAGACATACGAGGATGCAGGAAGCCTCGACCAGGCGATAGTCGAGTATAGCCGCGCTATTTCGGATTTTCCTAGAATGACGGCGCAATCCGCCGTTGCGAAACTGCGAACCGGGGTCTGCCTTGCGACGCAGGGTAAGACAGACAAGGCATTGCAGCAGTTCACCGACGTTGTTGCGAATTATCCTGTCGATCGCGAACAGACCGTGGAAGCAACAGTGAGAATCGGTAAGATATACGCGGACCGGGGCCAGTACGATCAGGCGATCACTGAATTTCAGAAAGTCGCCGGTTCGTTCGCGGACCAGCCGATATGGCCGGTGGAGGCGTTGCTATGGACTGCCTCCACACAAGAGAAGGCTGGAAGGACGAGCGATTCTATTGCGTCTTACAGCAAACTGCTTTCGGAGCATCCTCGGTATCACCCTCAGTGTGCAAAAGCGTCTCTTGCCAAAGGACAGCTACTGGAGGGACAGGCGCAGTACAAAGAGGCGCTCAAGGCTTACGAGCAGGTGATAAAGTCCTACCCTCGCTACACCGGACTGGCCGATGCCGCCAACGCCCGCATTACCGCCCTGGAGAGTTCCGCAAACCTGACGCCGGAGGAATCGGCTGACCTTCAGCAGGCGCGAACGGCATACGAGACGACCAGAACAACCGATCCGCTGGACGCCCAGGACCAGGCAATCACAGGTCTGTCCGGCAGCGCGATGGACTACTCCATCCAACGCCGAACACGAGTCGAGTCCATGATCAGAAGAGGCGCCGTGCTGGCTTTCCGCGGGCAGTACGCGAACGCAGTGACCCTCTTTCGCAAAGTCGTCAAGGATTACAGCGATATGGACGCCTGGCCGGCCGAGGCGTTGGTGAGAATCGGCAAGGCCCAACGTGATACGGGTGATACAAGCGGCGCGTTGAGTTCGTTCGCGAGCGCGCTTGCCACGTATCCCTCCGCTACCGCGGAATGCGCGGACGCCGCGCTTCTTAGAGGACAGGTGTACGAGGACTTGCGCGATCCGGACAGCGCCCTGAGCGAATACCTCAACGTTGTCAGCAGTTATTCCAAGCATTGGTCGCGCTACATCATAGCACGGCAGAGGCGCGCGCACCTGCTAGTCAAAGCCCAGAGACCGGTCGAGGCGGTGGCAGAGTGGGACCAGACACTCACGGACCGTCCGGATATGCGTCCGCGGATTCTCTTGTGTAAGGGTCAAACTCAGATGGAATGCCGCGTATATCCGGACGCCGTGGAGACACTAAGGACTATCCTGAGCGCCTACTCAACGGAAAAGACGGTCTGCACCCAGGCAAGACCTCTGCTGGTCCAGGCGCTGGGATACCAACGCCGCCTCGGCGAGGCCATGGCTGTTCTTGACGCAATGCGCAGCAGCGGCCGTTATCCTACCAAGTACGAGCAGGGACTGATCGACATCTGGACCGCGTTGTGCTCTTTCCCTGACTACGAGAAGGCGGAGGCGCTGTTTACGAAAGTGATCTCAGATTGCGCCGGTGAGCCCATGGCACAGGAAGGCTACTTCCACAGGTCCCTTATTTCCATTTACAGGGGCGAATACGACAAAGCTTTGGCCGACATGCAGCACGTGGAATCCCCTTATCTCCAGCATTACGCTAACGGACTGTGCCATTACTTCCGGAAGGACTGGCTGTCGGCGATCTTCGAGCTTGAGCAAGTGCTGCCCAGCATGCCGGAGAAAGAAGACGTGTCGACGCACGAGGCGCTCCTTTCGCTGGTTATGATTGAATACTGCTACACGCAATTGGGGAACGAAGCGCAAGCCGCGCAGGCAAAGGGACGGTGGGAAGCTTATAGGGCTGCGCTTTAGGACCAATGGTATGCGGTGAGTTCCGCCTTTCCTGTAGGAGAGCCGAGCCCCCTTTCTTCGTGGCCGCCCTGAGCCTGCCGAAGGGAGGGGGTTAGTGGGCGGTTTCTTTCAACTCTCAACTCTCAACCCCAACCTACTCCCCCGTATTCCCATTAAACGGCCGTTTTGCCGTCGATCCTTTGGCTTTCAGGGTAATCGACCGGACCGCGACTCCCAGTTCGCGCGTGTCTCCGCTATCGGGCATAACGTCCTTCGGGACCCATATCTTGCACTTCACATCCAGCACGACACGGTCCGCCTTGGAGGCCGGTATGACGCCGGTGAGTCTTGCGGTCCCGTCCTTGGCGAATCTCACTATCTGTCTCTTCCCGATATAGAGGCCCGCTCCGGGATCGACGGCGTACTTGGGAACGTGGACGTCGACGGTCAGCGTGTATTCGCGACCGGGCAGGACGGGCAGCAGGAGCTGAGATCCCCGCGTTGACCATCTCTTCGTGCCTTTGTTGTTCCATTCGTGGGCGGTCTCCTCACCGTGCCAGCTCTTGATCACCTGCTGGTCGTTCTCGGAGCCGATCATAAGGGTGTAATACTCCTTCGCCGCACGACTGTAGACCACGGCCGGGGTTTCGTTATCTCGAATCATAGCGCGCCTGCCCGCGCTGTTGCTGATGACCACGCCTCCCCTGGCTTGGTTGGCGGTCACAATCGCGGAGGCCGTCGGCTTTGCGATCCGAACGTGGGTCCCCGCCGCCAGGAACGTATTTGCCTGGACAATGGCGCGTCCGGCGTCTATGGCGACCGCCGGCGAGCCCTTCTTGCTGATGTCCCAATCGACGAAGTTGCACCCGATGGCGGTGAACTGGCCTCCGGGCGCCCGCATCCACACGCAGTTCTCAAACGGCCCCCAGAAGGAGCAGTTCATCAGGCTGACCTTGCCGGTGCACTTGGGGCCGACCTCGACGCCGCGGGAGTCCTTGCTTTCCCATTGTCCGACAAACTCCCCATTTGTGATCAGTATGCCGAAGGAGGGCACCTGTTCCGCCATGATCGCTCTGCGACACGAGTCCGCGCCGATGCCGAGGAACTGTCCGTTGCAGGCACCGTGTTCGGATTCGGAGAACTTGTAGCCTACGCCGTAGCCAAAGGCGAACGTGTTCGTCACGTATTGCCAGTCGGTGCGCGCGAACTCGAAGGCCGTGCCGTTGCGGTTGACCCAGACGCTGAACGGGTCGCCGGTATGATAAGGAATCCCAAAAGGCCAGAAGTGGATATTCTCAACGCGGCCGATGTCATAGCACTCGTCCACGTAGAGTCCGCGCCAGCTTGGGTAACCCTGCACGTTGCGCAGCAGGTGGCGGTGAGCGTTTGTCAGCCGGATGCCTTCGTACGGGTTTACTATGTTCACGTCGAGGATTGCGATATTGTTGGTATGCTGGGACGCTATGCACGGCGGATACGGAATGGGCGGAACGTCGGTGCGCTTAAACTCCGGATAGATGACCATGATAGCCTGTATGGTCGCCGCATTGCCGGCGAGCCGGATGAACGGCTCGCCGGTATTGCTGCCGCGGCCGGCGTAGGCCAGCAGAACCGTGCCCTCTGTCTTGTCAAGCTCGTCCCATCCGACAAATGGCGTCGTGCCGGAAGATCCCCGTAGCGTTACCCCGGCGGCCACGGACAGGTTTCCGTTGATGCGAAACCTACCCGCTGGGATATTGACGACTCCGCCTCCGGCCTTCGCGGCGGCGTCGAGGGTTTTCTGGAAAGCGGCGGTGCAGTCGGTCTTTTGGTCCGCGACGGCGCCATTGTCCGCGACGTTCCATTCGCGGGCGTAACCGGCGGCGCAGGCCAGCGTCAGGACCAGAGCCGCGCATAGCAGACGAAACTTCATGTGTATCCTCCTCCGATGATTTCAGCAGCGATCAGGCAACCGGTTACTATTCAAGCAGATTTGGGATGATTTGGGAAGAAGCTGTTAGTTGAGCGGCTTTGGAAACCGCCGATGAACGCGGATGGACGCAGATGGAGCGGACTGTCAAGAGTAGTTAAACCACAGATGCGCACAGAGGGACACGGATGGGATAGCTTTCAGCTTTCAGCAAAGAAACGTCAACCGTCAACCGACAACCGATTCTGTAACAGTTCAGTCTTCCGGGAAACGTCATTTCGAGCAACCGACCCCGCAGGCGGGGTTATTTCGGAAAGAAAGCGGCCTATGTGGACTGCGGCGATTCATCGCCGCTTTGTCGACCCCCATTCTAACCGGCTCAATCGCCGGGACAGCGGTCGCTGGACTGCCCAAGCCGGTCAAAGCGGCAACAAGTTCCCGCGGTCCAAATCCGAGCGCTTTCTTAGGACCGGCTTTGGAAACCGCCGATGAACGCGGATGGACGCAGATGGAGCGGACTGTCAAAGAGTAGTTAAACCACAGATGCGCACAGAGGGACACGGATGGGATAGCTTTCAGCTTTCAGCAAAGAAACGTCAACCGTCAACCGATTCTGTAACGGTTCAGTCTTCCGGGAATGGTTATTTCGGAGCGGAGCGCCGGCGGAGTCGAGAAATCTGCTTTTGCTGTCGTAAGTTCCGGAAAAAGCAGATTCCTCGTCGTTCCTCCTCCTAATGAAGCGCCCCGTTTCGGGATTTCCGGGTTGGGATGCGAGGTTGTGCTGTAACCGCGGGAGTGTGAAGCCCAACCCTCAAATCCCGAAACACCGGGGAAGGCAGATTCCTCGTCGTTCCTCCTCGGAATGACGTCCTCCGGGGATTCTTTTGGTATACGTTCGGAATGACGTCCTCCGGGGCTTCTCTTGGTATACGTTCGGAATGACATTCCCGTAGAACTGAACTCTCACCCGATTCTTGACACCGCTCCGCTTGTGTGTTAGATTAATCACGAACCGGGGGCGGACCAGCGTCCTGGTTCTTTTTTATACACGTTTGTGGGAGGCTGGGTCCCAGATGATGCTCTTTGGAACACAACGGATCAACGAATCAGGGCGTTTGGAGATAGGCGGGTGCGACACCGCCGATCTCGCGCGCGAGTTCGGCACGCCGCTCTACATAATGGATGAGGAGCTAATGGTCGAGAATTGTCGCAGGTACGTGCGGGCGTACAAGCGTCTGTACCAGGAAGGCGAGACGGAAATCGCTTTCGCCGGCAAAGCGTTCCTCACCATGTCGATGTGCATCATAGCCGCGCGCGAGGGCCTGAGCCTCGACGTCGTCTCCGCCGGCGAGATAAACACGGCCCTGAAGGCCGAATACCCGATGGAGCGGATCATCTTCCACGGCAATAACAAGTCGGTCGAGGAGATTGAGCTTGCGCTCGACGTCAACGTGGGGCGGATCGTGATTGATAATCTGCAGGAGATCGATCTGTTGAATAGGATCGCGGTCGGTCGGTCGAAGTCCGTCGATGCTCTCCTGCGGCTGACTCCGGGGATCGACCCGCACACTCACAAGCTCATACGGACCGGCCAGGCGGACACGAAGTTCGGTCTCAACATCAAGGACGGCTCGGCAATGAAGGGCGTGAAGGCCGCCCTGGCCGCGCCGGCGATCAACCTGAAGGGCATCCACTGTCACGTCGGATCGCAGCTTCTCGATACCGAAGCCCACGAACAGGCGGCCGAGGTAATGGTCGCGTTTATGAAAGAGGTTTTGGACGAGACCGGATACGAGGTCGAGCAATTGAACCTCGGCGGCGGATTGGGTATTCGCTATACGGAGTCCCAAAAGCCGCCGTCGATCGAGGAGTTCGCGGAGCGCGTCATCGGCGTGGTCCGGCGCGAGATCGCGCGGCTGGGGTTAAGGTTACCAAGGCTGATTCAGGAGCCCGGTCGCTCCATAGTCGGAGAAGCAGGCGCGACGCTTTACACGATCGGCGCGATCAAGGAAGTCCCGATAACGGAAGATCCGGGGAGGCGCACTTACGTCGCCGTGGACGGCGGCATGTCCGATAACCCGCGTCCGGCGCTGTACGACGCCGTGTATACCGCTTTTGTGGCCAACAAGGCCAACCAGCGGGCCGATTGGCTTGTGACGATCGCCGGCAAGCACTGCGAATCGGACACGCTGATAAAGGACACGCGGATCGCCAGGGCGGATGCGGGGGACCTGCTGGCCGTATTGTCCACAGGCGCTTACAATTATTCTATGGCCAGCAACTACAATCGCTTCCCATCGCTTGCGGCCGTGCTCGTGAGGGGGGGGCGGGCTGAGGTTATCGTCCGGCGCGGAACGCTGGACGATCTGCTGGCGAACGACGTGATTCCGGAGCGGCTGCGCTCGGCTGCCACTTCCGGGGTTGGAGGTTAGTTGGACCAGTATTTCCCACACTCCACCGCGGAATGGCGCGAGTTCGGCCTGCGCATGTTCGCGTTGTTGATCGCGCTGACAGTGCACGAGTTCTCGCACGCCAAATCGGCGGAGTTGGCCGGCGACGACACCGCCAAGCGCATGGGCCGCGTCACACTGAACCCGATCGCGCATCTGGATCCCGTTGGGACGATCATGATGATCGCGTCCTCGCTCTCCGGTTTCGGTCTGGGCTGGGGGAAACCGGTGCCGGTGAACCACCTGAGATTGCGGCATCCGAGGTGGGACAACGTCAAGGTTTCCCTGTGGGGGCCATTGTCCAACCTGCTCACGGCGTTCGCCTTTGCGATGGTTGTGAGGCTGCTTGCGCGCGTGGCCCCGGACGGACTCCTGGAGTGGTACGAACTGCTGTCCGCTGTCATAATCGTGAACCTCTCACTGGCGGTGTTCAATCTTATACCGCTCGCTCCGCTCGACGGATCGCATATCCTCAGCGGGTTTTTGCCGCCCGATCAGGCGTACCATTTCGAGCAGTTCAACATGCGCTATGGGCCGTTGATCTTGCTGGGGATTGTGTTTCTCGTGCCCGATATCCTATCCATGATCGTGGGGCGGCCGATAATCCTCATTCTTAAGTTGTTTCTTGGGCCGTACTGGTAGTCGGGAGTGTTTCAAGCCATGAGCAAAGGACGAATACTGAGCGGAATGAAGCCTACGGGCGTCTTGCACCTGGGCAATTACGAAGGGGCGCTGCGGAACTGGGTGCGGTTGCAGGATGAGTACGAAGCCTATTTCTGCGTCGTTGATTGGCACGCGCTGACCACTCTTTTTGAGGACACGCAGCAGGTACGCGAGAACATCAGGCAGGTCGCGATAGACTTCGTAGCCGCGGGACTCGATCCCGAGAAGTGCGCTATCTTCGTTCAATCCGACGTAAAGGAGCACGCCGAACTGCACCTTCTACTGTCGATGATAACGCCCGTCCCGTGGCTGGAGCGTGTGCCGACCTACAAGGAGACGCAGGAGCAGCTCCGGATCGAATCCGCGTCGTACGGGCTGCTGGGCTATCCGGTGCTGCAGGCGGCTGACATCCTGGTGTACAAGGCGAATGCGGTCCCGGTCGGCCGCGACCAGCTTCCGCACCTCGAGCTGACCCGAGAGATCTGCCGCCGGTTCAATCACATCTACGGCGACATTTTTCCTGAGCCGGAGGCCGCGCTGACCGAGTGTCCGGTCCTGCCCGGCCTGGACGGCCGCAAGATGAGCAAGTCGTACGATAACGCTATCTATCTGTCTGATTCCTCAGAGACGATCACCAAAAAAGTACGGGGGATGTTCACGGACCCGCTGAAACTGTACAAGAACGACCCCGGCCACCCGGAGACGTGTCCGGTATTCGCGTTCCACCAGGTCTACAGTAAGGGTGAGACGAAGCAGATCGCGTCCGATTGCCGCGCCGGGATGCTCGGGTGCGTGGCGTGCAAAGGACGCCTGGCCGAGACTCTCAACGCCGCGCTGGCCCCGGTTCAGGAAAGGCGGAGGCAGCTTGAGGCCGACCCGTCGCGGATCGACCGGATACTCGCCGATGGGGCCGAACGCGCTCGAGCAGTCGCGAGCAGCACGATGGTGGAAGTCCGGCGCGTGATGGGGATCGGGTCGACGAGTATGGAGTGCGGCGGCTTGACGCCGCTTTGCTGACGGCTCTTCGCATACGAAAGCGGCGTCAAGCAGGCTGTTGCAAAACTTTTCTGTTCACTATTAGTAAACAGGCATGAATATTGGAGATGGGTGTCGAACACCTTATATGGAGGATGACGATGC
>JAUSGG010000026.1 GCA_030649165.1 Armatimonadota bacterium | reverse complement strand
TATGTAGCCCCCTCCCCGCATCGCCACGGCCAGCTTGCTTCGGATCTCCTCCTCGATCTCCTCCCTTGTACCCGACAGCTTCCGCACATCCATATTGCCAAAGAACGTGATCTTGTTGCCGTGAAGCTCTTTGAGCGTCCTCACGTCCTGGCCCGTCTTGGCCTCCAGCGGCTGTATCGCCGCAAATCCAGCCTCGATGAACATAGGTATGAACGACTCTATCTTCCCGCAGGAATGGAGAATAACCGGCTTGCCGTGACTCTTGAAGAAATCGCAGAGCCGCGTGTGATTTGGCAGCAAAAGCGTTCTGTATGTCTCCGGAGAGAACATCGTTCCGTTGCGATACCCCATATCGCCGAAGATGAACGCGCCATCGAAATCAGCGCCCGACGAGAGAGTTCCCTCGGCTATCGCGATAACCAGGTCCGTCCACGTGGAGAAGATGTCGGCCAGCGTCTCGGGCTCGTCCATCATCATTGTGAACACGCCAACCTGACCAAACACGGGCCACGCGCATTCAAAGCACTCCTTGTGCCTGAACGCCACGAAGAGACCCTTCGCGCGATGCGCCTCGTATGATTCTCGAAGGTCGGGAGGAAGCCGTCCGACGTCGAAAACCAGCAGGTCCTTGTGGTCGAACCAATCTCTGCCCGTCTTAAGCGTGTGACCGAGCCAGTGAGGCGTGTGGCCGGATTCCCGGGTATACTCCTTCTTCGTGGTACCATTGGCGTCGCGGTGGATGACGTACTCGTCCGTCTCTTCCAGAACCTCGCGCGGCAGGCGCAGAGTCCAATCGAACCCGGTCAGCCCGCCCATATCGAAGTGAAAGCGGTCCGCCGGGTCCTCCTCCTGCCCCAGCCCTTCGCGCCGCCACCGGACCAGCGTCTCGCTCCATATCTCATCCGTTCTGCCGACGCGGTCGGGAATCTCCCCCGCAAGCGTCGCCAATATCCGTTCCCTGGAATCCATCTCGAAGCAACCACCCTACGAACCCTTAGAACCTTTAGAACCCTGCAACCCTTAGAACCCTAATACCTTCCGTACCTGTCCACCAGCTCCATCGCATACCGATAGTTCTCGAAAGACACCGTCGGAGGAACCGAATGGTCGGAGTGGAATATGTAGCCCCCTCCCCGCATCGCCACGGCCAGCTTGCTTCGGATCTCCTCCTCGATCTCCTCCCTTGTACCCGACAGCTTCCGCACATCCATATTCCCAAAGAACGTGATCTTGTTGCCGTGAAGCTCTTTGAGCGCCCTCACGTCCTGGCCCGTTTTGGCCTCCAGAGGCTGTATCGCCGAAAATCCTGCCTCTATGAAAATAGTTATGAACGACTCTATCTTCCCGCACGAGTGCAGGATGACCGGCTTGTTGTGACTCTTAAAGAAGTCGCACATGCGCTTGTGGCTCGGGAAGATCAAGTTTCGATAGCACTCCGGCGAAAACAGCGTTCCATTGCGGTAGCCTACGTCCCCGAAGAAAAAGGCCCCGTCGTAGTCGATTCCGGATGAAAGCGTCTTATCGGCGCACGAGATAATAAGATCGGTCCAGGTGGAGAAAACGTCGGCCGCGACTTCGGGCTCGTCCAACATCATCGTGAATATGCCCACCTGACCGAACACCGGCCAGGCGCATTCGTAGCATTCGACGCTCACAAATGGTATGAACAACCCTCTCGCGCGCTGGGCGTCGTAGTGCTCTTTCAGGTTCCCCGGAACGCGCGTGTCGTCGAAAGCCAGCCTTTCCTTATACTTTAGCCAATCTTTGCCGTCCTTGAGGGTGTGATCGATCCAGTGCGGAGTATGACCGACCTCGCCCTTGAAATCCTTCCGCGTGACGCCGTTCCCGTCGCGCTGGATTATATACTGGTCCGTCTCCTCGATCACCTCGCCCGGCAGCCGGAGTGACATGTCGCACCCGCCGATGCCGCCGATGTCGAAGCCGAAAAGCTGAGCGATATCCTGGCCTTCCTCCAGACCCTCTTTCCTCCACCGGGTGAATGTCTCAGTCCAGATGCTGTCGCTCCTGCCCACGCGGTCCGGAATGCCGCCCTGCAGAGTTGTCAGTATGCGCTCTCGTGAATTCAATGTACAGTCACCTCTTGAAAATGTGGTCCAATCCGCAAATCTGAAATCCCAAATCTGAAATCTCAAATCTCCAATCTGCCCATATCCTTGTTCACTCCGCCCCCCTTCGACTCCTTCGACTCCTTCAATTCTCTCCACTCTCTCCACTCCCTCCACTCATTAAACAAATTGTGTCGAAAAATTTCCGCAAGAGTATTTACAAACAAGCAAGCTAGTCGTATAATACGTGTCAAGGCTACTAATGCCGGTATTATGCAACCGTTCTCCTCCAAGATCGTGAGAGCAGGCGGCAACGCCTCCACCCTTCAGATTTGAGAATGGACGATTGCACTAAAGGAGGGTTGGTGGGTTGATTAACGGCACCGTCAAGTGGTTCAGTGACGCGAAAGGCTACGGATTCATCTCCACCGAAGAAGGGAAGGACGTTTTCGTACACTATTCCGCAATAAATGGAATGGGGCGAAAAACCCTGCATGAAGGCCAGCAGGTAGAGTTTGAGATTACAGACGGTCCAAAGGGACCGCAAGCCGCAAACGTATCTGTGCTGTAGCCAAAAAATGGACGCCCCGGTCCAAACCGGGGCGTCTTAATGTCAGGAAAGACGCAAAACGCAAGCCAAGCGCCCGAATTCACTCCAGCTATTCCCCAAAAGGTAAACTCTAAGAGCCGTTCGGCCCTGTATGTCCCTCTGTCACGTCCCAATCACCCGGAGGAGTCGTGATTACGAGGTAATCGCCGGAAGCGGCGCTGCCGGCATTGGCTGCCCACGCGCCCGACTTCAGCCGCCGGACCTGCATCCGATGCAGATGCCCGCAAATGTGAACGCGCGGCTCCAGAGCGCTGAACAGGCGGGTGAAACAAAGCTGCCCGCCCCGACGGTTTGTGGGCGTAAGATCGTTCAGGCCGATCGCGCACCCGTGGGTAATCAGGATATCAGGCCGCTCGGAGGACCCCGCGTACCCCTCAACGTCCTCGTCCGTGACGTACCAGGGGAGTCGGTGTGACTTCGCCCAGATGCCGCTGACTCCAAGGATCGTTACGTCCCGGAAAGCCACCCGAACACCGTTCGTCAGCAACACAGGGCTGCCATCCCGATTTCGCAGTTGCCGCAGGAGCGACAGATCGTCGTGGTTGCCGAACACGGAATAAATCCGCGCGACTTCGAGCAACTTTTCACATTCGCTCTTCGACAACTGATCGGGATCGCCCCAGTCTCCGCAGCACAGGACAAGATCCCACGACGTCTCGGACAGCAATCTCATAACGCACGAGAGATCGCCGTGCATGTCGCTGATGGCCAGGATTTTCATAAACAATTTCTGCTACGCGACGGGAGCGACTTGGGCCAACTTCGTATCCGCTGATTGCGCTGTTTCGGCGATCTTGCGCAGTTCCTGCCGGCGCATCGACCTCAGCCGGTCGGCATCCGTTTGAAACCGCGCCGCCACACAGCAGGCATTGACCGCCGTTTCCACGCGCATCATGGCGGCCCGCGGTTGGATCACCTCGTCGTCTATCTCGGTCATAACTCCTCCCGTCCCTTACTACACTTCACGCATTCCCAAGAAACACCTCCTCTTACACTCGACGGGTGTTGGTTGACGGTTGGACCTCACCCCAGCCCTGTCCTACAAGGAGAGGGAGCGAAATCCCCCATCCTTTCAGGAGGGGGTTAAGGGGAGGTTCTCTCACTCAACTCTCAACACTCGACCTTCCCCATCGCCCACGCCGCATGCGCCCGGATCACCGGATCGGGATCGCGCTGCGCTTCGACCAGCGCGGGAATCGTCTCGGGATCGCCCGCGTTGCCGATAGCGACCAGCGCGTTGCGCCGCAGCCGCGTCCGTCCAATCCACGCCATCGTGTTGGACGTTATGCTCTCCTCGAACTCCGCCCCAGTCATCGCGAGCAGCGGCAGAAGCGCCGGCCTGCGCCCCGGCGGACGAGAGTGCGCGAATTCTTCGGCATCTGTCGGCAGAGCGTTTCGGTTTTGAGGACATACGTCCTGGCACACGTCGCATCCGTATACGCGGTCGCCGATCATCTCGCGCAAATCGGGAGGCGCGCTGCCTTTCATCTGAGTCAGGTGCGAAACACACCGGTTGGCGTCGATAACGTAGGGTTCGATGATAGCCCCCGTCGGACACGCCTTCATACAAAGCCCGCACGACCCGCACAAATCAGTATCGCGCGGCTCGTCCGGCTCCAACTCCGCCGTTGTCACCAACTCCCCCAGCACAACCCAGGAGCCGTATCTCGGGATGATCAGCGCGCAGTTCTTGCCGTACCATCCGATTCCGGCCTGCCGCGCGGCGGCCCTGTCGAGCAGCGGACCGGTGTCGGCGCAGGCGACGCTCTCACAACCCGACTCCTCCCGCAGCCACTCCGCCAGAGACGCCAGCCTGCGCTCCAGCGCCTTGTGATAATCCGACCCCCACGCAAATCGCGCCACTCGCCCCCTCGGTCCGGGGCTTCCCGGCGTGAAATCCTCGCAGTCCGCGCAGGTGGCTCTAAAGAAATACGAAAGCGCCACCGCCACAACCGACTTTGCCCCGGCCAACACGCGCCCCGGATCGGTAAACTTCGCCTTGCGCCCCGGCGCAAAACCATACCCTCGCGGCAACCCGCGCTCCGTCCGGTCCCTGAGCGCGGCCGCCGCCCGTTCCAGCGGACGCGCGGGCGCAACCCCCGCCGCGTGAAAACCGAGCATTCGAGCCTTTGCCTTTAACCGTTGAGTCAGCGAGTCCACTATATCTCTCCCGCCTCTCATGAGGCATCATATCGAGTATAGCATAGGATGAGCGGATGAGCCGCCCTTCTCCCGTGACAGTTCAGGCTTGGTCAGTACGACTCTCCTCGTTGCTCACCATTGGGAGAACACGCGCGTAATCCCCTCCCCCTTGAGGGAGAGGGTTAGAGCCTGCCCTGAGCGAAGCGAATGGGGTGAGGGTGAAAGTTCTCTCCATTTCTGAACTCTTACATACAAAGGACAGTCCTCGCTTTGTTCCTCCGCTTGATCCTGCGCCCCCGTACAATTACCGGTTTTCCGGCGGAATTCCCGCTTTCCCTTGACCAACAAGTTGCCGGATGTTACGCTTGTTTAGCAATCAGGCTGTATTTCGCCACAAGCCCCCGTTCTGCGGTAACTGGTAGACAGTCCACGTACCGAATTGACGGAAGGAGTTCTAGGAAGATGCTGACGGCTTCTCGAAGGTTGTTCCTGGTCGCGTGCGCCGTGTTGGTCTTATTGGCGGTCGCGCCTCTCGCTGCAGCGCCCGAAGACAACGGGCGGGCCGGTAAGATCGTGATATTCGACCCGGCGATCCTCGATCGTAATGCGCGGGAGATCATTGTTCGCGGGGCGGGAGGAACCGACCTCAAGGCGCTGCCGCTGGTGAACGGGCTTGCCGCGGCGCTCCCCGTCGCCGCGCTGAGCGTCCTCTCCACGAGACCGGGCGTTATTCGCGTCGATGACGATCTTGCCCTGTACGCCACGGGCAGGCCCGGCCAGCCCGCTCAGAGCATACCGTGGGGGATCGAGCGCGTCGAGGCCCCGGCGGCGTGGCCCATCTGCGCCGGGCAAGGCGCGCGGGTTGCTGTGCTCGACACAGGCATCCAGCTCGACCATCCGGATCTTGCGGGCAATATAGCTGGTGGTTATAACGCGGTCAACCCGGCGAGGAGCCCGAACGACAACAACGGGCATGGCACACACGTGGCAGGCACGATTGCCGCGATCCACAACGAAATCGGGGTGGTAGGAATCGCCTACGACGCCCGCTTGTACGCGGTGAAGGTTCTGAACAACTCGGGGGCAGGCAGGCTGTCTGACTTGGTCGACGGGTTGGACTGGTGTATAAACAACGGCATTCAGGTCGTCAATATGAGCCTTGGGTCAGCCACCGATAACGCCACCTTCCATGAGGCGATTATTCGAGCGTATCAGGCGGGCTTGGTCCAGGTCGCCGCGGCCGGCAACAACGGCGGGCTATTCGGAGGAACCGGTTTACTCGATTACCCCGCGGCCTATCCGGAAGTCATCGCCGTCTCGGCAGTTGACGCAGCGGGCAATTTCGCAACGTTCAGCAGTTCCGGCGGAGAGGTCGGTCTGGCGGCGCCCGGCGTAGATGTTCTCTCTACATACCGCCACAGCGGCTATGCCACCAAAAGCGGAACATCGATGGCGGCTCCGCACGTAACCGGGGCAGCCGCGCTCTTCTTGTCAATGCACCCGGAGAAGACGCCTGACGAGGTGAAATCCGCCCTCCAGTCCGCCGCCGTGGACATTGGGCTTCCGCCCGAGCAGCAAGGAGCGGGACTGGTCAACGTCGCAGGTCTATTGGCGCCGGACACTACCAACCGCCTGGTGTGCGAAGTCAGAGTCGCCGGCGTCATCAACCCCAATTGCTTCTATTACGTCGCAATCGACAACGACGGCGACCCAAACGATGGCCCCGAGGCCGTGATCGGTCCACCCTGGGGTAACGGTTGGGGCAGAGCGTCGATCACCCACTACGTTCAGTACGACACCAGCATTCCTCAGGGCGGTTACGGCCTATTCAGAATTCCCGACCCCGATCTCCTGGGAAAGATCTACCTTGGCCCGCCTCTCAACTCCATAATCCCCGGCCCCGGCGGCAACACGCTGAGATTCGCGCTCGATCTGGACGATTTGGCGCTCCCTCCGCAGACGGACGGAGACCAGATACGTACCCTCGATATAAACCTTATTGCAACTGATGTCGTCCCCGTGGACCCCTCCTTTGTGGGGCCTCGGCAGTGGGACGCGCTCGGCGACCACAGCAGCAGCGCCTTCCTCCGACTTGACATTACTCCTGGGCGGGTCATCTCTAATACGACCGAAGGACTGGAACCGGAGGGAGACGTTTCCAACCCTGACCTGGACATTGTGGATTGGTCCATCGAGGTTCAGAGGACCGAGGAGACGCCGGCAGTCGTCGCTCGGGCCGGACTTGCGCCGGACATTCCCGCTCCCGAAGGCGGTATCAAGATTCAGTGGGACCCGGTCGCGCTGGCTGGCGGCAGGAACGTTGTGGAGTACCACATCTGGCGCGATATCGAGACCGCGCCGGTGGGAGCGGTTGCGCCGTCGGGGATCACCTTCTTCATCGACGATGTTGGCCCTGGAACAAGAGCCGTGTCATACACCCTGGTCGATCCGCTGACCCATGCGAAGAGCACGGCGACGGCAATAGTCGACCGACCTTGGCCCGGCTTGGCCCATCAATACTATGTGTCGGCCGTCTACCAGGTCGAACAACCGGCGGGGTCCGGCGTGTTCAACTACTATGAAACAGACCGGCTCGCAAGCGGTTTGGCGACGATCGTCAGCCGAATGACGATTGACGACCTACTTGAACCGGTTCCGGGTCGGCCGGACATCGACCCCATGCTGGGGATTTTCTTCCAGTTCCACAGTCGAAGAGGGGCCGACAGCTACATAGTTCAAGTGTGCTCCTCCCCGTCGTTTGTCGCGCCGCAATACACGAGCCCGATAATTCCGTTTAGTCCGGCTACCGAGGACGTGCCAATACCGTTTAACACAGGGAACATCAGCAGCCAACTGGGATCGATCCCGCCGGGAACTCCGGTCTGGTGGAGAGTTGGAGCCAGGAACAGCCTTGACCAGCCCGGACCGCTGCCGAATATGGGCAATCCGGATTACTGCTTCCTGTTCAGCGAGCCGAGCGTCTTCTTCATTGAGAGCGGTCCGCCACCGCCGCCTTAAAGGACGGGTCGCGGGAATCGTTTTGATATCGCAGGGGCGACCTTTCACGGTCGCCCCTTGCACTGCTCAGAACCCAAATCCCACCGTAACGATCTTCTTCCGGCCAACCTTCAGCTTGACTGAGCCGGATTCGGTAATATTGAGCGTCTCGCCGGCCTGTTCGCTTAGATCGGTTAGCTCAGCCGATTTGGCGCCGGGAACGGTGACGGAGCCCTCTACGGCCTTGTCCGTAACGTTGAAGAATCGGACTATCAGGCGGTCGTCCCCTTCCGCCTTTTTGATGGCCGTAACAACCAACTCCGCGGGCTCGACCTCCACGAAGCTCAACTCCGAGGGAAGCCTACCCTCCCTCGGGCCGATCTGGGTGACGTAAAACGGGACGTTCCGCTCGTGCGCCTGCCGCCAGACGCGGGCTTCTTCCCAAGTCCCCGCGTGCGGATAGACCGAATACTCGAACACGTGCTTGCCGATACACTGCGCGTCGGGCGTCTGCCTCGAAACCGTCGATTCGGCTCCACCGCTGAGGCGTCCGACGCATCGCAGCAGAGTGAGCGCCAGCGTGCGGCTTTCGTCGCCGTAAAGCTCGTATTCCGGAAGTCCCTTGTTGATAACGCAGATCCCGCCGCGGCCGTCGTTCACATCGACCCAGCTCTGCTGCGGTCGGTAGCTCGCCGCGAAGTCCCACTCCGGCGGAATGGCTATGGGCCGCGTGACGACGTCGAACTGGCCTTCCGCGTGCGAGAAGTCCGTCTTCAGTCCTGTCGGAAAAAGCGCGCGCAGTCGGTGGTCGTTTGCGTTGTTTTGTACCTCCACACGGAAATCGACCCGCGGGACTCCTTTTACCAGCGTCACGTACGTGGCAATTGGACACGGAACCAGCGTCTCCGACCTGGCCCTGGCGTCGCTCGTGACGCCCTCCGGCAGCATGAGGGTCTGCTCGATCTTCACCGTGGCGGATATAGGGCTGTGGTCGATCAGGGACAATCGGGCGTCGCACTCCAGACTCGTCACGCGCATATCCTGTATCGGCTTGAAATAGCGGTATTCGTCGCCGGGGTCCGCCCCGTCCTCAAAGACGTTGATATTCGAATAGGTCTCGCCCTCGCCGTCGTTTTCCGAAAGACGCTGGACGGCGATCGCGCCCCTATCGAAGCGCACGCGGATTTGGCCGTTGTCCAGCGCGCCGGCGCCGTGGAACTCCGATGCCACGGAACCGTCGAACTTAGGAACGCGGTCCGCCACGGCGACCTTGTAAGTCTTATAACCGCACGCGGGCACATCTTCCGCTACGAACTCGATCAGAAACCGTCTTACCATCTGCGCCATCGGAAGCTGCGCCGGATCGAACACGCGGCGAACCGTGGTCTGCATGTCGATAACGGCGAACGGGACCGGATTCCCGCCCGCGTCGCGCAGCTCCAGGCCGTTGACCTTGATTGTCGGACCGATCTTCGGACCGCCGCGAACCAACTCGCCGAGCGGGAAGTCCACGTAAGCCCGCACTTTGTCCGTCCTCTTCCACGCCAGCGTGTTGAAAACGACCACCGCGTCACCGTCGCTGCCGATCTCAGCGGCCAGACTCTGCATCGCGCGTGCCGACAGGTCTTCCGCTATCTGACCGACCTGGTCGAACCGGACCTCCATCTCCTTGTGCACCTGGTCGATGCTGCAGCCGCAGATCGAGTCGTGCGGGTGGTTCTGCATCAGCAGGCGCCAGGCGTAGTCCAACTCGCCCGCCGGGTATCGCGCCCCGCGCATCCATGCCGCCGAGCAAAGCGGCTCGGCGTATCGTTCCAGCCGCGTCTGCGAGAGATGATTCGCTTGCTTCAGATACATCCTTGTGGACAGCGTGCCGGCGAGGACCTGGCTCTTGTTGTCCTCGCGAAGCTCCCCGCGCACAACTTCCAGTTCCGCTCCTGATGTCGCGAGATCGGCTTTGAGCGCATCGACGAAAGCAGGCATTGTGGTTTGAACGAGTTTCGCCCCGGTCAGACGCTCATTTACCGTCCGAATTGCCTCGGTCAAGTCGTACTGGGCTTCGAGGTGATCGACGCCGTTCATGAGCAGTAGGTGCGAGGCATCGGTTACCGGCGCCATGCGTTCGATGAGCGAGTTCACCAGTTCGAGGCCCTTTTCCGGATCGGCGGGAATGTGCTGCGCATTGTTGTACCAGAGCGGCATAACGGACGCCAGCACACGGCTGCCGTCCGGCGACTCCCAGTGGAACTCCATCTTCGGATGACCCATCAACTGTAGCCCGCGGCCGAAAATCGCATTGTCGATTCCGAAGCCGCGCAGGATTTGTGGAAGCTGGGAGATATTGCCGAACTGGTCCGGCGAATAGCCGATCTGCATCACGCCGCCGAAATCTCGAGCGATCCGCGTTCCAACAAGAAGACTCCGCACGTTGGCCTCGGCGCTTACGAGGAATTGGTCGTTGAGCTGGTACCAGGGTCCTACCAGAATGCGTCCCTGGCGTACGTATTCCCTGAGCCGCGTTTCGTTCTCGGGCCTGATCTGCAGATAGTCCTCCAGGAGGATACACTGTCCATCGAAGTGGAAATACTTGAACTCCGGATCCCCGTCCATCAGATCGAGCAGCTTGTCGATGAGATCGACAAGTTTCAACCGAAAGACCTGAAACGGAAGGTACCACTCCCTGTCCCAGTGGGTGTGCGAGACGACGTGCAAAGTGTAGTTCGGCATCGATTTCCTTTCTCTTGGCCGGCGACGCCGGACGGTCAATTGTAGCACAAGCTCACACGGTCGCCAAGCGCTATCCACGCGGGAATTCACCACGGGTGTGCGTCAGGATAATGGTAAGACACGATTGCATATCTTCGTGTGCCGGCCTGATTTGGAGTGCGGCGGCTTGACGCCGCTTTTCGGGGCGTTGGGACTCTAGAATCAGGGTGAAATGGGCTTAGGTAGCTGTTCAAAGCGGTGTCAAGCAGGCTGTTGCAGAACTATGCCGCCAGCGCCCTTGGTTGCCACCACAGTCTGCTGAATGACCGCATTCCATTACCGAAAACGGTCCGACTAAGACCCCAGCCGGTTATGCGCGCAAGAGTCGCATTGGCGCTCGCCA